>CABTXP010000020.1 GCA_902488815.1 uncultured Eubacteriales bacterium
AACAAAATGGATGCCACCTATAAAGTATAGGTTAGCATCCACTGTAATTAATTAAATATTGTATCCGATTTTATTGAGACACATAATTTACGTATCGACTTTTCTATAATCATTATTCTTGTTCAGACATTTGACGATAGTTTTCGTATCTTTCCTTAGCTTCTTCTTCCGCTTCTTTAAACAATCTTTCAGCTCTTTCAGGGAACTTTCTTGATAGTGATGTGTATCTTACTTCTCCGTCAAGGAATTCTCTGTAAGATGACTCAGGTTCTTTTGAATCTAAGATAAACGGATTCTTGCCTTCCTTCTTAAGGTCCGGATTGTATCTGTATAGGTGCCAGTAGCCCGCTTCTACAGCAAGTTTTTCTTCTTCTACAGATTTACCCATACCTGCCTTAATGCCGTGGTTTACACACGGTGCATAGGCAATGATAAGTGAAGGTCCGTTGTATGCTTCAGCTTCTTTAATAGCCTTCAATGTTTGAGCTTTGTCTGCTCCAAGTGCTATTTGAGCTACATATACATAGCCGTAGGATGTCATCATTAAGCCAAGGTCTTTCTTCTTAGTCGCCTTACCTGCAGCTGCAAATTGTGCTACAGCTCCTGTAGGTGTTGCCTTTGAAGATTGACCGCCTGTATTTGAATATACTTCAGTATCTACTACAAGTACGTTTACATCTTCTCCTGATGCAAGTACGTGATCAAGTCCGCCGAATCCGATGTCATATGCCCAGCCGTCGCCGCCGATAATCCATTGACTCTTAAGCGGTAAGAATCTCTTTAATCCCTTTAGTTCATAGATAATGTCATTTGCTTTTTGGTTGCTGTAGTCTTTGTAAAGATATGGATAAACTTCAGCTGAAACTTTTACTGTTGTTTCTTTGTTTGTCTTGTTTTCAATCCAGTCTGCAAATGCTTTGTTAGCTTCTTCGTCTATGCCTAATTCTATAAATTCCTTCATCAAAAGCTCAATTTTATTTCTTGTTTGAACTTGTGCCACTTGCATTCCGTATCCGTATTCAGCGTTGTCTTCAAACAGGGAATTAGCCCATGAAGGTCCGTTGCCGCATGAATCAGTGCAATATGGTGTCGAAGGTGCACTTCCGCCCCAAATTGATGTACATCCTGTTGCGTTTGCTATGCTCATTCTGTTGCCGAATAGTTGAGTAATAAGCTTAACATATGGTGTTTCACCGCAACCTGCACATGCTCCTGAGAATTCAAGGTGTGGCATGAAGAATTGTGAATTCTTAATGTTGTTTGCTTCAAATTTATCTTGTTTTGATGTAATCTTTTCTGCATATTCCCAGTTCGGTTTTTGTTCAGCTACCATGCTGTCAAATGTAGTCATGATTAAAGCTTTCTTCTTTGCCAGGCAAACTTGTGCGCAGTTTCCGCAACCTGTACAGTCAAGTGGTGAAACTTGAATTCTGTATTCGTAGTCCTTTGCTCCGGGTCCAATACCGGGTTTTGTTTCAAATCCTTCAGGCGCATTTTTCTTTTCTTCTTCGTCAAGTAAGAAAGGTCTTATTGCCGCATGTGGACATACAAGTGAACATTGGTTACATTGGATACAATTTTCAATTTCCCATCTCGGTACTAATACTGCAATACCTCTCTTTTCGTACTTAGTTGTTCCTGCCGGGAATGTTCCGTCGGCTTTGTCGTGGAATGCAGATACCGGAAGGTCGTTACCTTCAAGTCTTGACATTGGTACCAAAATTTCGTTAATAAATTCAGGAGCTCCTTCAATGGTGTGGGAAACATTAGGTTCACAATTTAACCATTCCTTAGGTACGTCTATTTTCTTAATGTACTTTGCTCCCGCATCTACAGCCTTGTAGTTCATTTGAATAACTTCGTCACCCTTGTGACCGTATTCTTTAACAATTGAATCCTTTAAATACTTCATTGCTTCTTCTGCAGGAAGAACATTTGCAAGGTTAAAGAATGCAGATTGCATAATCATATTGGTTCTTTCTCCAAGGCCGATTTCATAACCTAACTTTGTAGCATTAATTGTATAGAAATCTATTTCGTTTTGTGCAATGTATCTCTTTAACGGATCGGGTAAGTTCTTTTCCAATTCTTCCCCTTCCCAAGTAGTGTTAAGTAGGAAAGTTCCGCCTCTCTTAAGTCCTTTTAGAAGGTCATAAAGATGTACATAGCCTTGTCTTGCACATGAAATAAAGTCTGATTCATTTATTAAGTAAGTTGAAGTAATTTCATTCTTACCGAATCTCAAGTGAGATGTAGTAACTCCGCCTGACTTCTTGGAGTCGTAGTCAAAGTATCCTTGTGCATAAAGGTCGGTATTGTCACCGATGATTTTAATTGCACTCTTGTTTGCTCCTACTGTACCGTCAGATCCGAATCCCCAGAACTTACATCTGATTGTGCCTTCCGGTTCTGTTGCTATATAGTGTGCAACAGGTAGTGAGGTGTGAGTTACGTCATCGTTAATTCCGATTGTAAAGTTTGTCTTAGGTTCTTTTTGGTTTAAGTTTTCATATACCGCAAAAATTTGTTGCGGGTTAGTGTCCTTTGAACCTAATCCGTATCTTCCGCCTACTATTAATGGCGAATTTTCTTGACCGAAGTAAATGTTTCTAACGTCTAAGAATAAAGGTTCACCGTCTGAGCCTTTTTCCTTGGTTCTATCCAATACTGCAATTTTTTCAACAGTCTTTGGCATAGCTTCAAGGAAGTGTTTTGCTGAGAAAGGTCTGTATAGGTGAACTTTTAGTAAGCCGACTTTTTCTCCCTTGGCATTTAGATAGTCAACAACTTCTTCAATAGTTTCAGTTACAGATCCCATTGCTACAATAACTCTTGTAGCATCTTCTGCTCCGTAGTAATTAAATAATCCGTACTTTCTGCCTGTCAGCTTTGAAAGTTCGTTCATGTATTCTTCAGTTATTCCAACTATGTCTTCATAATATGTATTTGATGCTTCAACGGATTGGAAATAAATGTCCGGGTTTTGAGCTGTACCTCTAAGCTGCGGTCCGTTTGGATTTAAAGCTCTGTTTCTAAATTCTTTAACAGCTTCCATGTCAACTAATTTTTTCAAGTCTTCATAGTCTAAAACTTCAATTTTTTGAATTTCGTGAGAAGTTCTGAATCCGTCAAAGAAATGTAAGAACGGTACTCTGCCTTTAATAGCAGCCAAGTGAGCTACTCCTGCAAGGTCCATAACTTCTTGCACTCCGCCTGAAGCAAGCATTGCAAAGCCTGATGCTCTTGTAGCCATAACGTCTTGATGGTCTCCAAAAATTGAAAGAGCGTGAGATGCTAAAGCTCTTGCTGCAACGTGAAATACTCCCGGAAGTAATTCTCCTGCAATTTTATACATGTTGGGAAGCATTAAAAGAAGACCTTGTGATGCTGTGAAGGTACTTGTTAGAGCGCCCGCTTGCAAAGCACCATGTACTGCGCCTGCAGCTCCGCCTTCAGATTGCATTTCCCTAACCATTACTTGCTGTCCGAAAATGTTCTTTCTACCTTCCGCAAACCATGCATCTGCATGTTCAGCCATAGGTGATGATGGTGTAATAGGATAGATACATGCTACATCAGAAAAAGCATATGCTATATGAGCGGCAGCTTCGTTTCCATCCATGGTTTTATAAATTTTAGCCATAATAACCTCCTTATTATCTATACACAACTACAACAATTATATATCGTTTTCATTACAAAATCAAATATTATGTCTTATTAATCCTTCCCTAATAATTGCGTATCAATAGTTAAATACAGGCCTTGTTTAACTTGGTAAAGTAATTTGATATAGTGATACACTTTATGATTAATTATGACACTTTATTTTGAAAACGTTTTTATTTATGTGGAAATTTTCTCTTAATAAGCCGTCATATTTTTACTTTTAAGTACAATAATTATAATAAAATTTTGCCCTGCTTTAGCTATGCCCTCTTATATTTAGCTCTTAAAGTTTATAAAAATATTTTGAATAAAAAAAAAGCAAGGACCTAAGCCCTTGCTATATTTCAAAAACTATATTATTCTTCAGTTTTTTCTTCTGCTTCTTCAGTTGATTCTTCTGCAACTTCTTCAGTCGGTTCTTCAGCAACTTCTTCAGTTACTTCTTCCGCTTCTACAGGAGCTTCAGTTTCTTGAGCTTCAACTGTTTCTTCCGCTTGAGCAACTTCAACTTCATTAGCATCTAAGTTTATATTAAATAAGTCACCGATTGTAGTTCCAAGTTCTTCCGTTTGAGGAACTGATTGTTTCGGTTCTCTTTCTCTACGTGGTCTTTCACGTCTCGGTTCCGGTCTTTTTCTTTCTTGAACTTCTTCTTTAACTTCGTCTTGAGGCAGAAGAGCTTTCATTGAAAGACTGATTTTTTCATCTTCGTGATTAATATCAGTAACAACGGCTTCAACTTCTTGACCCATGCTTAGAACATCTGCAGGTTTTTCGATGTGTTCTTTAGCAATTTGAGAAACGTGCAACAATCCATCCACTCCGGAATCTAATCTTACAAAGGCTCCAAAATCTAAAAGATTAACAACCTTTCCTTTTACTACATCGCCAACGGATATTGTTTCAGAGAATAAGTCCCATGGTCTCTTAGTTGTTTGTTTTAAACCAAGAGCTATTCTGGATTTTTCTTCATCTACGTTCAATACTTTAACTTCAACTTCTTGTCCCGGCTTAACAACATCTGACGGATGTTTAACTCTATTCCATGACAACTCTGAAATATGAATTAGACCGTCAACTCCGCCGATATCTACAAAGGCACCGAAGTTTGTAAGTCTTTGAACTACACCTGTAATTACATCGCCTTCATGAAGGGATTCATATACAGCCTTTCTCTTTTCTTCCAATTCTTTTTCTTCTAAATTCTTTCTTGAAAGAACAATCTTTCTCTTGTTCTTATCAAAATCGATAATTTCACATACAAGTTCTTCTCCCACAAATTTTGAAAGATCTTTCATAAATCTAACAGAAACATGTGATGCGGGAATAAATGCTTGTAAACCTTCTAAATCAGCTAAAAGTCCACCTTTTACAACTGATTTAACTTTAACTTTAACTTCCTTCTTGTCGTTGAATAGTTCTTCAACGTCGTCCCAAACCTTCATACTTTCAACTTTCTTTCTTGAAAGTACAACATTGCCGTCTCCGTCATCCATTTTTAAGATGCAAACTTCAATTTCGTCTCCCGGTTTGTAGACATCTGACGGTTTAATATCAGGGTCGTTTGAAAGTTCTTCTCTTGAGATAATTCCGTCTGAACGATAATTAATATTTACCATTACCTCGTTATCAGTTACAAAAAGAACTTCTCCCTTTACGATTTCTCCTCTTCTAATCCTTGTAAAAGAGTTTTCAATCGCTTCCATCATTTCATTGTTGTCAAAATTTTCCATACTACTAACAGCCTCCTCGATTACCTCTTCCGGAGTGGATGCACCGGCGGTAATTCCAATTTTATTAAATATATTAAAATAATTAATATCTAAATCATTTATTGAAGTTGCAAAAAATACATTATCGCAGTTTTCCTTGCACACTTCATATAGTTTTTTTGAGTTGGAAGAGTTTTCTCCTCCAAGCACAATCATTGCATCAACTTTTTTTGAAAGTTCTCTTGCAGCACTTTGTCTTAAAGACGTGGCACTACATACTGTATTATAGACTATAACTTCACTTTTTGAAATAGATTTTATGTTTTTTACCAAATTATCCAAGTTTTCTTTAATATTTGTAGTCTGGGATACTATTAAAATTTTCTTTTCAGGATCGATTTTTAATATGTCTTCTTCAGACTCCACCACAATTGCCTTGTCTTCGGCGTATGAATTTATTCCGATGACTTCAGGATGCGTCTTGGTTCCTACTATTACTATTTCATAGCCTTCGTCCATTCCCTTTTTAACTATGTCATAAATTTTTGCGACCTTGGGGCATGTTGTGTCTATAATTTTATTGTTATTATTTAAAAGTTTTTCTTTTATCTTTTTGTGAACGCCATGGGATCTTAATATAACTGCGGAATTTTTTATATCTGTATCCTCACCTATAGGCTTAACATTTTTATTTTTTAAATTTTCTACAACCACCGGATTGTGAACAAGCTCGCCTAAGGAATAAGTGTTCTCTCCTTCCGCAGCTTCAAAAGCCATCTTTACGGCACGCTTTACTCCACCGCAAAATCCGGCGTGCTCAGCTACCAATACTTCTCTCTTCGCCATAAATAGTTAACATTAAGCTCCTTGTCATTTCATTCATTTCTTCTTCGTTATACTTTTTTTGATCGTAAGAAATCGGATTTCTTATTATAAGTGTAATTTTTTTTAATATTTTTCTTTCTCTCTTTATATATACAGGAACAATTGTAGAATTTGTCCTTGTGGCGATTAGTGCCACTCCGTTTTTGCCGGATGTTTCATCAAATGTATCTTTTCTCGTCCCTTCAGGGAAAATGCCTACGATTTTATTATCTCTCAGGTGTTTCATAGAAGTCCTTATAGCCCTGATGTCAGTTCCTTGTCTGTCTACGGGAAAAGCGCCTACCCAATCTAAAAATTTACCTAAAAGTTTTGAAGTGTCCCAAAGTTCCTTTTTTGCCATCCAATATATGGGCTTTGAAAAACCTGCAGAAACTATTAAAGGGTCGAAGAGAGTTTTGTGATTCGGCGCCACAACAAGAGACTTGCTGTAGTCAATCTTTTCAATGCCTTCCACCTTAAATCTGAAAAAAATCTTCAAATAGATTTTTACTAAAAATAATAAAAAATTATAGAAAGGACTCATTTTTTCACCTTATCTACTATCAGCTTTGCGACTTCTTCTTGGGTTAAATTGTCCGTAACTATTTCTTCAGCATCTTCCGCTTTTTTGAGAGGAGAATTCTCTCTGTTCATGTCTTGAAAGTCTCGCTTCTCCATGTCCTTTTTTATAGTTTCCAAGTCTTCAAACTGATTTTTATTTAAAAGCTCCAGGTATCTTCTCCTTGCCCTCTCATCAACTGATGCTGTGAGATAGAATTTATTTTTTGAATCTTTTAACACAACTGTGCCTATGTCTCTGCCTTCCATTACAACGGACTTGTCCTTTGCAATGTTTTGTTGCTGAGTCACCAAGTGATCTCTAATGATTTGAATTTTAGATACTGTTGAAGCAAAGTTGCCGATTCTCTCTTCACGTATGGCTTCGCTTACGTCCTTTCCGTCTAAAATGACCTTGTCGACCTCCATAGTGACAATTGTGTTTTCTAAAAGCTCCGTAAGAGCCAACTCATCCTTTATGTCAATACCTGTGTTTAAAATTTTAAGACCTATGGCTCTGTACATAGCACCGGTATTTACATAAGTTATATTTAAATATTCCGCCACCAATTTGGCAACAGTACTTTTACCTACTCCGGAAGCCCCGTCAATAGCTACAGAAAAAACCATAATCCCTCCATAAAAAAAATCACTGATAGTCAGTGATTTAAAAAAAATATTCTTTTATACAGTATCCGACTAATCAATTTTAATTATATATGAAAACTCTTGTTCTATCAATTGCATATTAACACAAAAGCATTAATTAAATCTCCATATATTCGCCCGTCGTTCCTGCCAAATAACCTGTGCTTAATGCAATTTGTAAATTAAAACCTCCTGTAAGTGCATCCACGTCCAAAACTTCCCCGGTAAAGTAAAGGCCGGTGACTATCTTTGACTCCATTGTGCTCGGATCAACTTCAGTTGTAGATACTCCGCCTGAAGTTACAATAGCTGCATTGAGATCATAAATTGAATTGAAAGATAGAGGAAACTCCTTTAAAGTCTTTATAAGCCTGCGCCTTTCTTCAACTGTAATGTTTGAAGGCTTCTTTGTCCCATCCATATCGGCACGAGTTAAAAATGGCGAGATTAAATTTTTCGGCAAAAGTTTTTCCATTATGTTTGAAAGGTTTTTGTTCGGCGCATTTGAAAACTCGCGCAAAAATCTGTTGTCCAAGGTTTGAAAGTCCAAGTTCGGCTTTAAATCCAAGTAAAGACTTATATCCTTAGCAGGGATTCTGTTTATATAACATGAGGCAGTCAAAACTACAGGCCCCGATATTCCGAAGTGAGTGATTAAAGCTTCGCCGAAAAACTTTTTAAAGACTTTGTTCTTTTTCTTAACAACAAGTTCTACGTTTTTTAAGGGAAGCCCTGAGCATTCTCTTAAGTCTTCATCGTTTAAAATTATCGGTACAAGGGCGGGCTTTAAATCCACAACCTTATGTCCGAAAGCTTTTGCAATTTCGTATCCCTTTCCAGTGGATCCGGTAGAGACATAGCTCTTGCCTCCCGTTGCCACAATAACTCTGTCAAATGTATATGTGTCTTTATCCGTCTTTATAATAAAATTTTCGTCCTTCGTGACGTTTAATACTTCTTCGTTTAATTTAATGTCTACGCCACTTTTGATTAAAGTCTTCTCAAAGCATTTTATTATGTCGGAAGACTTGTCGCTCTTAGGAAAGACTCGGTTTCCTCTCTCAACCTTAAGCTCTAAATTGTTTCTTTTAAAAAATTCCATAGTCCTTGAAGGGGGAAAAGAGTATATTGCTGAATATAAAAACTTTTTATTTCTCACAACATTGTTTAAAAATTCCTCGCCTTCCAAGGTGGTGGTTATATTACATCTGCCCTTGCCGGTGATGAAAAGTTTCTTGCCAAGCTTTTCATTTTTTTCAAACAATGTCACCGCTTCTTTTTTGGCGGCAAAAAAAGCGGCCATCATTCCGCTTGCTCCTCCACCTATTATTGCTATCTTCATTTAACACCTACCGTTATTACTTCAGGGGGCGTGTTCCTCTGATTTGGAAAATTAATATTCATTACGGAATATTTCTTTTGATCCAAGGAGGAAACATACTCCATTACACTTTCGTACTCTTCCATTGCGCCTTTGTGACCTTTGTATGCCGTAATTATTAAAGCCTTGCCGGGATTTAAAATCTTAAGAGCGGCGTCAATACTTTTTACAGTGGAATCTCCCCTTGTGATTAAGGTCTTATCTCCTCCGGGCAGATACCCAAGATTATAAATGCCTAAGTCAATCTTTTCTTTCACATAGTCCAAGACATTTGCGTGAGAATCTAAAATTAATTTAAAATTTTTAAAGCCCGCCTCGGTTAAAAGGTCATGTGAATTTTTAATTGCTTCCTCTTGAATGTCAAATCCGTAGAGAAATCCCTTTTTAATTTGTCTTAATAAAAAAAGAGAGTCGTGACCATTTCCCAAGGTAAAGTCACATACTATGGAATCATCTTCCAAGTACATGGGAGCCAAAAGTTCTACGACTTCTCTCGTTCTTTCAATAATCATAATGACCTCAAATATCTAAGTTCATCTTCCGTCACTTTTCTGTAATAGCCTAACTCTAAATCCCCCAACTTAATGTCACCGATAGCAATGCGCATTAATTTTTTCACAGGGTGGCCCACGGCTTCAAACATTTTTTTAACTTGACGATTCCTGCCTTCTCGTATTACAACTTCCAAGATGCTGTCCGTCTCAAAATTTTTAAGTATTTTAACCTTTGCAGGTGCCGTCTTTTTGCCTTCTATTACTATGCCCGTCCTAAGTCTTTTAAGACCAAAAGCATTAGGTGTCCCTTCTACAGTTGCTATGTAAGTCTTTTCTATTTCATGCTTCGGATGAATAATTTTATTTGTAAGCTCGCCGTCGTCTGTTAAAAGCACAAGGCCTGTAGTGTCTATGTCAAGTCTTCCCACAGGATAAATTCTCCTCTTGGTATCAATCATATCCACCACTGTTACTCTGTCTTTTTCGTCTTTGGCAGAGCAAACAACTCCAATGGGCTTATTTAAAATATAGTATTCAAAGTTTTTTATAAGCTTTAAAATTTTACCGTCTACTTCAACTACATCTCTATTTTCATCAACATTATATCCCATTTCAGAGACTACTTTGCCATTTACCTTCACTCGCTTTGCGGCAATAATCTCTTCAGACTTTCGCCTTGAGGCGTATCCGCTTTGAGCCATAAATTTTTGTAATCTCATTTTTCCTCCAAAAAGTTCAAATTTTTAACATCGTCACTTTCCAAATCCGGCAGCTCACTTAAAGATTTGAGACCGAACTTGTATAGAAAATTATCCGTCGTGCCATATAAGTATGGCTTGCCAACCCTCTCAAGTCTTCCTCTCTCTTCAATTAAGTCCAAGAGCAAAAGTTTTTTTATAATGTTGTCGGAGTTAACTCCTCTGATGCTGTCCACTTCAATCTTGGTCACAGGCTGTTTGTATGCAATAATTGACAAAACTTCAATAGCCGCCGTGGTGAGCTTCTTTTCGTTCTCTATAGTAATAAGTTCTTTTACATAGTCATAGCATTCCGGGTTGGACGTCATTTGAACCATGTCTTTAATTAGTTTTATTCTGATGCCCGAATTTTCATACTTTGCCATTAGTTCATCCAAGACGCCCATAGTCTCTTCTCTATTTAGTTTTAAAACTTTTGAAAGGTTTTCAATTTCCACCGCATCTCCCGCGGCAAAAAGTATGGCCTCTAAAATTTGTACTTGATTCAAATGTCTCTCCTAATAATTATGTCATCAAAATTTTCTTTTTGTCCGACTTTAATTTTTCCAATCTTTGCCAATTCCAAAATAGACAGAAAATATGTCACCAATTTTTCTCGTGTAAATTCCTCGCCGATTAAATGAGTAAATAAAATAGTCTCGCTTTCTTCCATCAACCTCATGACCTCGTCCATGCAGGCCGCAACGGAATACTCGTCCCTTGATATGGACACTTCTTCAAAGTCTTCTCTTAGCTTCGCTCTTTTTAAAAGCTTGTTAAAAACTTTGGACAAGTCCACGGGATTAAACTCGGAGATTAAATCTATCTCATCTATCTCGCCGATGTCCTCTCCTTCACGTGTGAGAGACTTGGATTCAAAGTCCGACCTCTCTCTAAAGTAGTTCTCCAACTCTTTAAACTTTTGATACTCTAAAATCTTTTGTACCAGTTCGTCACGAGGGTCTTCCTCTTCTTCTTCAACTTCCGCTTCTTTTTTCGGCAGCATCATTTTAGATTTAATTTCCAAAAGTTTTGCAGCCATAATCAAAAAATCCCCCGCAAGATCCATGTTTATCTTTTTGGCCTTCTCAATGTATTCCATAAAGCCGTCCGTTATCTTTGCAATAGGTATGTCGTAAATGTCAATCTCGTCTTTTTTTATAAGGTCCAGCAAAAGCTCCATGGGGCCTTCATAGACAGGCAGTGATATTTTATATTCCAAGAACAAGACCTCCCAACTTAAATCCCAAGGATAAAAAGTAGTCCATAGGTCCTTCTAAAACTTTTGAAATAGTCCCTGTAAAAATTAATACAACTAAAATTATATATAAATATCTCTCTTTATTATAAAAATAGTATTGCCACTTCGTAGGCAAGAATGTCACCACTACCTTTGAGCCGTCTAATGGCGGCAAAGGAAGTATGTTAAAAAGTGCCAATGACAAGTTAAAGATGAGTATATATTTAAATATTGAAAACAGAGCCGTGTAACCCTTGCTATGTGACCATATCATTAGGACACAAGAAATGAAAAACAAAATTAAATTTGTAATTATTCCTGCAAGAGACACGACAATCATGCCCGCTTTTTTGTTTTTAAACCTGTTTGGGTTAATAGGCACAGGTTTTGCCCAGCCGAATTTAAATATAAGTAAAGAAATAAATCCGATTATGTCCAAGTGCTTCACGGGATTAAAGCTTAATCTGCCCATGTCCCTTGCCGTTGTATCGCCGAATTTATAAGCGGCATAACCGTGTGCAACCTCATGAGGTATTATTGCACACAGAAGTCCTATGACATAGTAAACGGAATTCAAACTGAATATATTTCCCACTAATCAATCTCCTCGTATATTAAAGGATGGTCCTTATGTTCTTTTCCGATTTTTATATTATCTTCAAGTAATTTTAAAATTTCGTCGTAATTATCTTTGTCGGTGTAAATACTTAAAATTTCTTCGCCTTTCTCAACTTTATCCCCTAAAACTTTGTTAAGCATAATGCCCGATCCCATATCTATAACGGTATCCATAGTAAGCCTGCCTGCTCCCAAATCTCTTGCAGCTTCTCCCACCATTAAAGCATCCATCTTTTCAATATATCCTGAGTCCTTTGCAAATAAAGTGTATTTCTTTGAAAGTTTAAATTTACTTAAGTCGTCAATGTAGGACACATCTCCCCCTTGCGCTATGACAAGTTCTCTGAATTTATTAAAGGCACTTAAATCTTCAATAGATTTTACCGCAGCCTTGCGTCCTTCTTCTTCGCTTTCAAATATTCCGCCCATGTGAAGTAGTTTACCCGCCATTATTGTTACAAGCTCGGTAAACTCTTGGGGGCCGTTGCCCTTTAATGTCTCTACGGCTTCTTTTACTTCAAGAGAATTTCCAACCGCCTTGCCCAAAGGCTTGTCCATATTTGTAATTACAGCCCTTGTAGGTCTTTTAAATTCTTTGCCGATTTTAACCATTAGCCTTGCAAGTTCTTCGGCCTTCTTTACGTCTTTCATAAATGCGCCGGAACCTACCTTTACATCAAGAAGTAAAGCGTCGGAGTCCACAGCAATCTTCTTACTCATAATACTTGAAGAGATTAAACTTACATTATTTACAGTTGCCGTTGCGTCTCTTAAAGAATAAAGTTTTTTGTCTGCCGGAGTAATATTTCCCGTTTGACCGCAAATAGCAATATTTATTTTGTTTACGATATTTGTGAACTCATCAATGGTTAAATCAGTTTTAAATCCCGGTATGGATTCCAACTTGTCAATTGTTCCGCCTGTATGGCCAAGACCTCTTCCGCTCATTTTGGCAAAGCATCCGCCCAAGGTTGCAACTAAAGGTCCAAGTACCAAGGACACCTTGTCACCGACACCGCCTGTGGAATGTTTGTCAAGCTTCACTTTTTTAATCTGTGAAAGGTCCATAACATCTCCCGAGTGAAGCATTGTGTCAGTCAAGTTAAAGGTCTCTTCAAAATTCATTTTATTAAAATAAATTGCCATTAATAGAGCCGAAATTTGGTAGTCGGGAATTTCTCCGTTTGTGTAGCCCATTACAAAGTATTTAATTTCTTCCTTTGTAAGAGCTTCACCTTGCTTTTTCTTTTCTATAATTTCATACATGTTCATGGTTATACCTCTTTTAAAATGCTTCTTAAAAGCAGCTTAAATTTATCCTTTACCATATTTGAAACTTCAACAACTTCCGAGTGTGTAAGAGGTTGGTTAAGGACACCTGCCGCCATATTTGTAATGCAGGAGATGCCCAATATTTTTATGCCTCTGTGATTTGCAAAAATAACTTCAGGCACCGTACTCATACCCACCGCATCGGCTCCGATTATTCTTGCAAACTTTATTTCCGCCGGTGTTTCATATGAAGGTCCTGTAAAGTACATGTATACACCTTCTTTTACATCAATGCCTTCTTTATTTGCCACTCTGCTTGCAAGTTGTAAAAGGTCTTTGTTGTAAGCAAAAGTCATGTCGGGGAACCTCGGTCCAACATCAGGATCATTTTTGCCGATTAAAGGATTTTTGCCTGAGAAGTTAATGTGGTCATTAATAAGCATAAGGTCTCCCGGTCTTAAACCTAAGTTCACGCCACCTGCAGCATTGGTAACGATTAAAGTCTTTATGCCCAAGTCACACATTATTCTAAGAGGTGTCAATACTTCCTCCATAGTGTATCCTTCGTAGTAGTGAATTCTGCCCTTCATTATAATAACCTTTTTGCCTTCAATTTCTCCTAAAACAAATTCCCCGCTGTGCCCTTCTACTGTTGACTGAGCAAGTCCCTTTATATCTGAATATTTAACTCGTCTTTGGTTTTTAACTTCATTTGCAAATTCATTTAAACCTGATCCTAAAATAATTCCGATTTCAGGTTGGAAGTCAATAAGGCTCTTTGCATCTTTAAAAATTTCTTTATATTCCATTTTGTCTCCTGTTATTTACATAGTATAGTATTGCAATAATCGTCTTGGCATCCACAATTTCGCCGTAAGTTATTTTTTTCAAAATTTCGTCAATTGAAAATTTTTCAACTTCAATTATTTCATCTTCGTCCGGCTCTCTTTGTGCAAGGGTGATTCCCTTAGCCAAAAAAACGTGAATTTTTTCATTGCAGAAACCTGCCGAAGTATAAAATTCCAACATATAATCCATGTTGTCGGCAACTATTCCCACTTCTTCTCTAAGTTCCCTCTTGGCACAGTCTAAAGGCTTTTCTCCGATTTCAAGTTTGCCTGCAGGAATTTCCAAAAGCACTTCTTCACACGCCTTACGGTACTGTCTCACCATGTATATATTTTCATTGTCATCCACAGCCAATATAGCTGCGGCACCTCTGTGCTCAACAATTTCTCTTTTGGCATACTTGGCGCCTGGAAGTTCAACAGTATCCACTCTTACAGAAATAACTTTCCCTTCAAAAACTTTTGTGGACTTCATTGTCTCTTCATACATATTCATACTATTTCCTCTTTTCAATCATTTCCCTTGCAGCTTTAATTGTTGTTTCGGAAATTTCCATTCCGCCCAAAAGTCTTGCAAGCTCTTCAACTCTCTCTTCATTTGAAAGCTTTCTGATAGATGATGTCGTTACATTTTCACTAACCGATTTTTCGATTAAAAAATGTGAGTCCGCCATAGATACAATTTGAGGCAAGTGTGAAATAGCTATGACCTGTGTAAACTTGGACAGGTCTCTCATTTTATTTCCCACAATTTGTGCAGTTATGCCGCTAATGCCGGTATCTATTTCGTCAAAAACCAATGTATTAATGTTGTCCTTTTGAGCAATGATGCTCTTAAATCCCAACATAATTCTGGACATTTCTCCCCCGGATGCTGTGCGCGCCAGGGACTTAAAGTCCTCTCCTCTATTTGTTTTAATTAAAAACTCAACTTTGTCAAAGCCTGCCGAGCTCATTTCGCCTCTATCCAACTTAACTTTAAAGTCGGCATCAGGCATATTGAGTTGATTTAATTCATCTTTCATGGCGCTATTTAAAAACTCCGCGCCTTTTAACCTGTTTGCGGAAATTTTTTCACAGGTATCTTCGCAAATTTTTTCCTGCGTCTCTATATCTGAAATTAATTTTTCTTTTTCTTCGTCTAAATTTTTTAAGAACTCCAATTTAGTTTTCGCTTCATTTTTAAAAGCTTCAATCTTTTCAAAAGTTTCGCCGTATTTTGACTTTAAGGAGTTGACCCTATCTATTCTATTTATTAATTGATCGATTTCTCTCTCGTCAATATCAACGTCTTTTAAATTATTTTCAACTTCGCTTGCCAAGTCGTCTAATTGGTAACGCAAGTCTGTCACTTGCTCTTTAAGCTCTCCGTATTTCTCTTGATATGATTCAATTTGTGACAAGTGAGATATAACTGAATCCAAGCTGTCGATTGCACTTAAACCTGATGTCCCGCGTTTTAAAATTTGGACAATCTCCGACAAATTATTTTTGATTTTTTCCGAGTTGGACAAAAGTTTATATTCGTCGTACAGTCCTTCAAAGTCGTAAGATTTAAGATCTGCCTCTTCTATGTCTCTCACTTGATACTCTAATATATCAATCTCTCTCTTTTGTCTCTCCTCATCAACGTCGGCAGCTTCCAACTGTAACCTTAACTGTCTTAGCTTTTCATATTCCGCCGCCATATTATTTAAAAGTTCTTTTTGACCCTTTGGTGAAAGGAAGTCAAGGACCGTTCTTTGGTTGTTAAGGTCCATAAGAGATTGGGACTCTTCTTGGGCGAAGATATCTATTACCTTGTCCAAAAACATTTTCAGTTGTGAAACAGGGGCAAGACGTCCGTTTATTCTAAGAGTCGAAGGCTTTGTTGCATTTATTTCCCTGGAGACAATAAGGAGTTCTTCATCCCCGTATCCTATCTCTTTTAAATATTCTCTCATATTGTCGTCAAGGTCAAAAAGTCCTTCTATGTATGCAAAGTCCTTTCCCTTTCTGATAAAGTCCTTATTTACGCGACCTCCCAAGAGAAGCGATAGGGCATCTATAATTATAGATTTACCTGAGCCGGTCTCTCCCGTAAGTACGTTAAAGCCCTTAGTAAATTCAATTTTTATATCGTCTATAATTGCGAAATCTCTTATGTTCAGTTCTAATAACATTTTTCACCTTAATTTGTGTGCTTCCTTCACAATTTCTTTTATGTCAAAATTATACTCTGAATTTTCTTTTTGAAGGAGTACTAAAAATTCAATATTGCCTTCCTGTCCCCTAATTGGTGAATAGGTAAGCTTAACAGGATAAAGTCCTTCCTCTTTTGCAAGGCCGATTACATTTTCTATTACTTCTTCGTGTACCTTTTCATCTCGTACTACACCTTTTTTGCCGACTTTTTCTTTTCCCGCTTCAAATTGGGGTTTTATAAGGGCGCAAATGTAGCCCGTGTCACTGATTATTTTTGAAGCGTTTGGAAAAATATGCTTCAAGGAAATAAAGGACACGTCAATTGAGATAAAGTCTATTCTCTCATTAATTATACCCACGTCCATGGTTCTGAAATTGGTCTTCTCCATAACCACAACTCTCTCATCTATGCGAAGAGAGTATGCCAGCTGATTGTAACCTACGTCAATGGCATAGACTTTTTTAGCCCCATGTTGAAGCATACAGTCTGTAAACCCTCCGGTAGATGAGCCTATGTCCATGGCAATCTTGTCTTGAAGATCAATGTCGAAAGTATCCAAAATTTTTTCCAACTTATAGCCGCCGCGACTTACATACTTGATGGAGTTTTCTTTAATGCGAATTTCCGCATCTGCGTCTAAAAGTTCACCGGGCTTGTCTATTCGCATTGTACCTGCTATCGCATCTCCTGCCATAATCATTCTCTTGGCCTGTTCTCTCGACTTGGCAAGACCCTTTTGAACAATTAAAACATCGGCTCTGACCTTTTCCATCAATAACTCCTGTTTAAAAGGCCCGTGACAAAATCTTCAAGCATTTCCGAGTTAAGCTCCATAGATTTTAAGTTGTCTATAGCTTCTGCAGTTTTCTTTTCTATGTACTCTTCAGGGTCTTCTTTTAAATAACTTAGCAAAGTAATTTTTCCCATTTCTTTGTCTTTTTCCATGTCCAATACGTCATCTTGGAGTTGGTAAATTAATCCTAAACTGTAAGCAAATTCCAAAAGTTTTTGATATTGTTCGGGACTTGCTCCGCCTAAAACCGCTCCCGAAAGAATTGAAGCCTTAATAAGTTCTCCGGTCTTTAACTTGTACATGGATTCCAAAATGTCTTCGTTATACTGACTTTCGTCGTAGAGAAGGTCTATTGCCTGTCCTCCCGCCATGCCCTTTGAGCCTGAAGAACCGAAAATAATTTTCATTGCTTGTACGCCTTTTTTAATGTCATCCAAGTTGTCATAATTTGAAATTTCTTTTGTCAACACTTCCGCCGCAAGATTTAATAAAGAATCTCCTGCAAGTACAGCCACGGCTTCGCCGAATACTTTGTGATTTGTCGGCTTACCTCTTCTGAAGTCGTCGTTGTCCATACATGGAAGGTCGTCGTGTATCAAAGAATAAGTGTGAATTAATTCAACTGCACAGCCATAGGGCACAACTCTTTCCAAGTCGTCTCTGAACATTTCATATGTAAATATAGAGAGCAGCGGTCTAATTCTCTTGCCGCCACTTGTTATGGAGTACTTCATGGATTCAAAAAGTTTTTCCCTGTACTCGCTTTGGATTGGAATCGTTTGAAAGAGATAATTTTCAATTAAGTCAATGTATTCTTTATAATTCTTCATCTAAATCCTCTACAGTAATTGCTTCCAAGTTTTCGCTCATGACATTTATCTTGCCTTCGTATTCCTTTAAAGTTTTTTCCAAACTTTTATAAAGTGCAACTCCTTCTTCATATAGTTTTACACTTTCGTCAAGAGAAATATCTCCCGACTCCAACTTTTTCACAATTTGTTCCAACTTTTTATAGTCTTTTTCATATGTATTTGAATTATCCATGTCTTTCCTCCACTTCTGTTACTACGGTCTTGGCTCTTCCATCCTTCAGCGAAATGGTAAGCTCCATGCCCGGATCTATGTTATTTATTGAATCAATAATTTTGTCATTAAAAAGTATTTGCGGTTTCGTGCACATGCCTTCGTAGTTGTGCAACCTGTTTTTCAAATTAAATAATTCTAATTTTTTATCAAATAAGGTGTCCTTCATTTCGGCATTTATTTTGTCGCTCATGGTGTTAAGAGATTTATATTCTCTTTCAAATATATTTGACTTAACTGACAAAAGTTTTTCTCCAATGCCTGCCGCCTTGGCTCTTTCAGCCACTATCTGTGACTTTAATAGTACATTCATTTTAAAGCTTAAGGCTTGCAAATCTCTTTTTTTCATTCCAACTTGAGCTTTGACTAAATTTACGTTCAAACTTTTGCTGAAACCTAAGAGATTAATTTTGTTTTCGTAAATAGAATTTTTGACTAAGGTCGTCATTTTATTTTTTAATACATTTGCCGACTCTCTAATGTTATTTAAAGTATTTGAAGGAGATTCTTCCCACAAAACTCTTTTGCACTGTAACAAAAATTCTCTGTTTGCATTTATTTTATTTAAAATATTTCTGTTAAGTTCTAAACTCAATTGTCCCGTTTCATTTAACAAAGTCTGTAAGTTTTCAGTTGCAAATTCTCCGGCCGCTGTAGGTGTTGCCGCTCTCTTGTCACAAATGAAGTCCAGTATTGTAAAGTCAATGTCGTGACCTATGGCGGAAATGACAGGGATCTCACTTTCCGCAACTACACGAGCAAGATATTCGTCATTAAAGGCGTAGAGGTCTTCGTAACTGCCGCCGCCTCTTGCAATGATTATAGTGTCCATATCCTTACGGTAAGCGTTTATATTTATTACATGCTTTGCCACCTGCTCAGCCGCTCCGGATCCTTGCATCAGTGAAGGAAATATATACATATCTACATTTTTGTTCCTTCTCCTAATTGTATTGACTACGTCTTTAACTGCTGCTGAACCTAAGGCTGAAATAATTGCCACTTTCTTCGGTACTCTTTTTATAGGCTTTTTTCTCTCTTCGTCAAAGAGGCCTTCTTTTAAAAGAGATTCCTTTAATTTTAAAAAGTCCTCATAGAGTTTGCCTATGCCGTAGGGCGAAATTTGTTCCGCATTGAGCATTAAATCTCCTGACTTTTCAAAAACTCCGATAAAGCCTTCCGCTACAACGTGCATGCCGTTTTTCAAAGGCTCTTTATCGCTGCCGTTTCGATAAAAGACTCTAATCCTTGCACTCTCATCTTTAAGGCTTAGGTATGTATGACCTGATGTATGATATTTTAAATCCGTTATCTCTCCTTCCACTTCCACATTCATGAGAAAGAAGTCCGTTTTAAAATACTTGTTTATGTAGTTGTTCAGTTCTTTTACTTTAATGGGATTCATAATAAAAAAAAGAAAAATATTTCTCTATAAACATATTGAAATATTTTTCATCATTTGTTTAAACTCCTATATACAGTTCCCAAAATTCCGTTGACAAATTTGCCCGAGTCCTTCGTGCCATACGTCTTTGAAATTTCCACAGCTTCATTTATAGATACAGGTGCAGGTACGTCTTTGCCGAAGTATATTTCATAGATTGAAACTCTCAGCACTGACAAATCAACTGATGAGAGTCTGTCTATGCTCCAACCCTTTACATGGTCGGAAATAATCTCATCAATGTCTTCCAAGTGTGAAATAAGATTCATGTAGTTGGTAGATATATATTTCTTTTCACTATCTGTAAATTCCATATTATCCAAGAAAAGATCAACCATTTCTTCGCTGAAATTATCTTGGATATTACTTTGGAACATAAGTTGGACAAGGCCGACTCTGGATTTTTTTCTACTCATTACTCACTTACAACTTGTATGCCCACTATGTGAACATTTACTTCTATAAAATCAATGTCAAGCATGTTAATGATTTTGTCTTTTACTTCTTCTTGAATTGCCTTTGCAACTTCTACCAAGTTTCTGCCGTATTCAATACTTACATATATATCAACTACAGTTGAGTTGTCTCCCATAGATACTTTAATGCCCTTGGATTGATTTTTATAGCCGATTGCTTGAAGAGCACCTTCTTTTAATCCTGTTTGAAAATCTACCACACCTTCTACATTTAAGCATGCAGTATATGCAATAGCTGCAATTACATTTTCAGATACTTTTACATTGCCGTTTTCAAATTCATTTATAATAAATTCGTCTGACATAATATCCCTCCTAATTGATTCAATTATAACAAAACACCCGATTCTTGGCAATAAAATAGAGCTCCTTTAAGAGCCCTATCATTATTTTATTATTCTTCTTCTACATGAACTTCTTCGTCAATGTCTTCTTCGTCAAAGTCTTCAAAGTCGCTGTAATCATCGTCGTCATATAGATCAAAATCAAAGTCGTCATCGTCGCCGAAGATAAATTCTTCTACATCGCTTAAATCATCTTCAAGTATGTCTACATATTCTTCCAATTCAGAAATTCTGTCTTCGTAATCTTCAGCCATTTCTTCCAAAGTGTCAATGATTTCAAGTAGTAACTTGCCTTCTTTTGACTTGCCGTTAATTTCATAACCGTCTGCAAGACCTTTTAAATATGCAATTCTTCTTAGTGATTCGTCCATGTTAACCTCCTAAACTCTTGACATGTATGAGCCGTCTCTTGTATCTATTCGAATAACATCTCCGATGTTAACAAATAGCGGAACGTTTAAAGTGTATCCGGTTTCAACAGTTGCAGGCTTTGTACCGCCTGAAGATGTATCTCCCTTTACACCGGGTTCTGTAAATGTAACTTCAAGTTCCACGAAATTAGCTGCGGAAACTCTAAATGGTTTCTTTTGATATGAATTTATAACTACCATATCATTTTCTCTTATGAAGTTTAAAGCATCTTCAAGCATACTCTTTTCAAGAGGAATTTGCTCGTAGCTTTCAGGGTCCATAAAGTAGTAAAGTGTGCCGTCATTGTATAAGTATTGCATTTCTCTTGTTTCAATTACAGCTTTTTCATATTTGTCGCTTGGATTAAAAGTCATATCCTTTAACCCTCCGGTAAGTACAGATTTAATTTTTGTTCTGACAAAAGCTGCACCCTTGCCCGGCTTAACGTGTTGGAAATCTACTACTTCCCATACGTCGCCATCCATTTCAAAGGTTAGGCCTTTTCTAAAATCGCCAGCAGATATCATAAACTACCTCCTAAATTTTCTCTTCTACATTATATCAACAGCATTATATATCTACAAGTAAAATTACCATCCTCCGCCGGCACCGCCGCCACCGGAGCTTCCTCCACCGCCGGAAAAACCTCCGCCGCCAAATCCGCCGCCGGATCCGCCACCGAAACTTCCTCCGCCGAAGCCGCCGAAGAAATCATCATCGTCGTCATCAAAGAAGCTTTTTCTTCTATAAGTGGGAGGATACATTCTCCTGTATCTTCTGTATCTTCTGTTTCTATTTCTAATTATTGTAATTAAAATAAAGGCTATAACAATAAATGCCAAAAACGCCACGTCACCGGCATCGTCAGATGCTACATGCTCCCCTAAGACAGGAGGATTTGAATTTAATTCGACGTCGTAGAATTTGGAATATATATCCATGATCTCATTAAAGCCTTCAATGATTCCGTCATGATACATGGTTTTTTGTTCTTCCGAGGCATCATAGTCTTCACTTGGGAAGTAGCTTACTATGTTCCTGAAAATTCTCGAGGCAACGGCATCGGGCACAATTTCTTCAGCTCCGTAGCCTGTCAGTATCTCCATGTTCCTGTCTTCAATGGCATAGACCATTAATATGCCGTTATTTTCTTTGGCGCCTCCTATTTTCCACTTTCTGAAAAGAGCGTTGGCGTATTCGTTTCTCTCATATCCGTGAAAAGTTTTTACAATAGCAACTACGACTTGAGACTCAGTTTCCTTCCTCAAGTTTTCATTGACATTAATTATGTAATCTATGTCCTCGGAGTTTAAAATATTTAACTCGTCATAGACATAGAAGTCCCTTGTTTGCTCCGGCAAATAATCTTCTATCGCCCCGTAAGCATTAAAGGGTATAGCGATTAATAAAATCAGAGCTAAAAGGAGTCTCGCATATTTTTTCATAATATCACCTGCGATTTAAAAGTTTACATCAGGTGCATCTTGTTCTCCTTCAGGTGCTTCAAAGTAAGCTTTCGGTCCGAATCCCAACAGTCCCGCATATAATTTTGTAGGTAGGGATCTAACTTTTTTGTTATAAACTTTTACTTCTTCATTGTAATCTCTTCTTGCAGTAGCAATTCTGTTTTCAGTGCCTTCAAGTTGTGCCTGTAAATCCAAAAAGCTGCTTTGAGCCTTTAGTTCAGGATAAGCTTCCACCACAACATTAATGTCGCCTATAGCTCTTGTAAGTTGTTCATTGGCACTTGCAAGTTCTTCAGGTGTATTTGCGCTGTTAACTTTGGATCTCGCTTCCGTAATCTTGGTCAAAGTTTCTTCTTCAAAATTTGCATAGCCTTTAACTGTGTTTACAAGATTAGGAATCAAGTCGGCACGTCTTTTAACCGCAACTTGCACTTGTGACCAAGCGTTGTCTACATCTTCGTTTAAATTTACCAAATTGTTGTAGGACGGCATAATAACTACAAATAAAATCGCCACTATGACCAATATTGTTATAATTGTCTTTTTCATATTTTCTCCTTATCCTATAATGTGTACTTTCATATTCCCTATTACTTCTTCTACCAAACTTTCAACGTCAAGTCCTTCTTCCGATTTACTTATACCCTCGGAAGTGGGTTTTAAATTGGGATGCTTCGGAAGAAATACTGTGCAGCAGTCTTCAAAAGGCAAAATACTCGTCTCGTATGTCCCGATTTTTCTTGCAGTATCTATTATATCCACTTTGTCAAATCCTATTAAAGGTCTTAAGACCGGCACATTTGCAATTTCATTTGTCACAGTTATGCCTTCAATGGTTTGTGACGCCACTTGTCCCAAATTTTCTCCGGTTATAATCGAATTGTATCCGTATTTTTCAGTAAGTTTGTTTGCAACTCGCATCATAAATCTTCTCGAAATAATTGTCATTTCGTTTTCAGGACAATTTTTATTGATTTCCTTTTGTATCGGCAAGAGATTTACGCTGTAGACTCTCATCTTTCCTGTGTAGGCACTGACAATTTCAGCTAAGTCCAAGACTTTTTTCTCTCCCCTCTCACTTGTAAAGGGATAGGAGTGGAAGTGCAGCCCGTCTATTTGCACGCCGCGCTTTGCCATGTAATATGCCGCCACCGGTGAGTCGATGCCTCCTGACAGGAGCAAAAGCCCTCTGCCGTTTGATCCGATGGGAAGTCCTCCATGGGCGCGAATTTTTTCCGTATAAATATAGGCGTCCTTTCTAATGTCGCAGTAAATATAGAAGTCCGGGTTGTGCACATCTACTTTAAGCTTTCCTTCTCTTAAAACCGCGCCGCCGATTTTGTTGTTAACTTCCATTGATGTGAGAGGGTATTTTTTGTCTCCCCTCTTTGTATCCGCTTTAAAAGTTTTAAGCTCCGGATTTTCTTTACACTTTTCATTTGCAACCATTGCCGCAAATTTTTGGATGTTCTCAATATCTCTGTCAATTTTTATTACAGGACTTATATAGACAATGCCGAAGACTGTTTTTAATTTTTCTATTGCACCGTCAATGTCTTTTTCTTCAACGGAAATAAATATCTTTCCCATCTCTTTGTAAATGCCCTTGACTTCAAAATCTCGCAACACTTTTTTAATATTGCCCACAAGTTTATCTACAAAAGTCCTTCTGTTGCCGCCTTTTAAGACAATTTCCCCAAGGCTTACACTAATTAACTTTTCCATTTTCCCTCATTTCATGATACTTCTTATTTCGTTTATATAAATTTTTAACTTTTCTATAAAAACATCCAAGTCGGCTTTTGTAATTTCATAGGAAAAACAAAATCTGATGCTACCTTCCAAAAGCTTGTTGTCAATGCCAAGCTCAGTAAGTACGTGAGACTTGCCGCCGCTGTTTGATGAGCAAGCACTGCTTGTAGATATATAAATTTCATCATTTTCCAAAAAGTGAAGCAAGACTTCCCCTCTTACATTTCTAAAGCCCACATTAAATATATATGGCGATGAATTTTCGTCAAAATTAAATTCAAAGTCTGAAAATTCACTTTCTATTTTATCCTTGGCATAGGCTTTCAGTTCAATTACATGATTGTACTCTGACTCGAAATTTTCTCGCATAATGGAAGCCGCCTTGCCGAAGCCTACAATGCCCGGCATGTTTTCCGTGCCGCTTCTCAAGTTTTTTTCTTGACCGCCGCCGATAAAAAGGCTGCGCAAGTTTGTGCCCGGTTTAATATATAGACCGCCTACACCCTTTGGGCCGTAAATTTTGTGAGATGAAAAAGAGTATGTGTCTATTTCAAAATCTCTCACTCTAAACGGAATTTTGCCATAAGCTTGCACTCCGTCTACATGTATGTGAATGTCTCTATTTATTTTTTTAACTTTGGATGCAATGTCTTTAATGTCGTTTAGAGTGCCCACTTCATTGTTCACGTGGTGCAGAGCAAGGAGCACGGCACCATTTACATTTGCAAGTAAAAACTCTTCGTCTATGTGGCCGTATCTGTCAACGGGAATGTATCTTACGTCGTAGCCCATTTGCTCATAGTGTTTAAATTGATCAAGTACAGATGAATGTTCTATCTTAGTGGTGAGTATTTTTTTGTTATGATTGACAGTCTTTTCCAAAACGCCTTGTATAGCCAAGTTGTTGCTTTCCGTTCCACCTGATGTGAAAATAATATTTTTTTCACTTGTGCCCAAAAGGTCCGCGACATTTTTGCGCGCTTCTTCTCTTTCTTCTTCAGCCTTCATGCCGAATCTGTGAAGAGAAGAAGGGTTAGCAAAGTCTGTATTTAAAATTCTCATCATCTCTTCCACTACTTCAGCCCTCGGCTTGGTAGTGGCACAGTTGTCTAAGTAAATCATTAATATCCTAAATCCTCATTTATTATAAAAACATATGTATCTTGGTACCTAAGAGATTTGTTTATAAAAAGTTCCGCAGCATACATGTCTTCTTCGCTTAAATTTTCGTACTTGCCGGGATACTTTCTGCTGTTTAACTGTTCCTTGTATCTCTTGTAATTTAAAGGCAGAGCAACATTTTTAACTCTCCTTGTGGCTTCCTCTTTATTTCTCACAATTTTATTTCTTCCCACAAAGAAAAAAACTTTTTCGTGGCCGAAGATTGTAGAAGAAATTCTGTTGCCGTTGGCATCCACAAGTAAGAGTTCTCCGTTTTCTGTAAGGGCGTTTGCGCCTGAGACATAGTAGTCACACTTAGCAGCTTCTTTTAAAGTTTCCTCATAGCTGTCACCGCGCCAATGCCATTTACAATCAATGCCTCGTTCTATCAGCTTGTCATACAGTCCCAACTGTTCCAATGTTACCGAGCCGCTCATCCCCACCGAAGGGTGTGAGTTTAAAAACAATAAGAAATAGTTAACCGCATCTTGTCCCGTTTCAAAGACATCACATATAAATCCGTTTCTATAGAGAGCATTTTTAACTCTAATTAAATTGATCAAAAAATCACCGCTTTCAATATAATATTATCCGTACATTGTCTTTAATACAAGAATTTTGATAAAATTAATTGGAGGTGTAAAGTGAAAACTATAGTAGATAAAATATCCTGTGAAAAAGTTTTAATAGATCCCGAGACAGTGATTTTAGATATAGAAACTACAGGCCTTTCCCGTAAAAATGATTTAATAATTACAATTGGACTTTTGTACGGTTCGGATGATGAAGTAGTGACAGAACAATATTTTGCAGAGTCTCTTACAGACGAAGTGAAATTAATTGAAAATTTTTTAGATAGAATTAAAA
>CABTXP010000021.1 GCA_902488815.1 uncultured Eubacteriales bacterium
CATCTATAGATTACTGCGAGTTTAAAAAATATTTAAGGACACGGTGCGGGAATGACCGGTCACCGTGAGAGAAATTTCAGTCGTTTTGCGGGAACTCTCACAGGACATCCCTGTCCAATTAAAAAGTAGCTATAAAAATTATATCATTTAGTTTATCTGTTCACCAAGGAACTGATTTCCAGGTATTTATAACACAAAAAAAGACACTCCCTAAGGAATGTCTTTTGATTTTAATTATTCAGCTAACGGTTCTTCAGCAGTTACTTGCCATTCGCCGGAATTATTAATTTGAACTCCGTTTCCGTATCCAACGTCTACGCCTAGAACTCTCTTGTTTACAATTGTATTTTCTGTTCTCCATTGTAGCGGAATTGCAGGTACTTCTTCAAATGCTGCTTTTTGGAAATCTTTATAAGCTTTTGCCAAGAATTCAGGATCTTTAGCTTCCATACTTGAAATTCTGTCAATTGGTTCTTGAAGAGTTTCTGAAGTGTATCTTGACATATTAAATGGCGCGTGATCTCCGTATGATTCCTTCGGGTTCGGGTTTGTTCCTACGCCCCAAGCTGCTGCAAATACGTCGATGTTTTCGTCCCCTGCTTGTACTCTGTCATAGAAGTCGTTGAACTCTAACAGTCTTCCGTCTGTAAGTTCAGCTTTGATTCCTATTTCAGCCCATTGTTGGATATAGTATTGTGACAATGGTTCTTGAATATCTGAACCTGACATCATTGCAAGGCGAACTATAAGTTCGTTGCCCTTTGGATCTTCTCTGAATCCGTCATCGTTAGTGTCCTTAAATCCTGCTTCGTCCAATAACTTAACAGCCAATTCAGGATTGTAGTAGTATCCTTCAATGTCCTTGTCATAGTATTCAGGGAATACAGGAAGTATTATTGACTTAGCAAGTTCATTGTATCCGTTGTAGAACTTCTTGCCTACAGCGTCTTGATCAAGAGCATAGCCTAAAGCTTTTCTAAGGTTTACATTTGCCATTTTTGCTTCAGGATTTACTACAACTTTTCCGTCTTCAAATGTTCCAAGAGCGAATCCTAAGTATGAATAGTAGAATTCTCCCTTACCAACCATTGAGTATCCGGGAATTTCTTTAAGTTCGTCAACTGATTTTGAAGGAATATTTGAAAGCATGTCATATTTGTGTGCCTTCATAGCTGCAACTACGTTTGATGCAGGTACAACTTCTACGTTAATTCCTGCAAGACCCGGTTTACCTTTGAACCAGTACGGGTTCGGTCTAAGTTCGTATTTTTCACCTTGTACTTGATTTGCAATGTAGAATGGACCGTATGATAACGGTTTAATTCTAATTTCATCTGATGCTTCAAGATCAGCAACAGGTATATCTTTTAGATAGTGGTATGGCATTAATGCAGCTCTTTGTCCACTGCCCCATTGTGTAGCAGGTGTCAAAGGATCGTATTGAACTACCATTGTAAGTTCGTCAGGAAGTGTAATACCTGAGATAGTATCAGTTTCACCTGCGTGATATTCATTCATTCCCACGATTCTTCCGTCTTCAGTGTCGTCATAACGAACGCCTGTGTAGTCCGGATGTCCTACAACGTAAAATGGATATTCAAGGTCCTTGCTTGTAACGGGAGTTCCGTCGTTCCATTTAAGTTCAGGGTTTAGTTTCCAAGTTACAGTATTGTTGTCAAAATCATAGTTAATGTCTACATATTCAGATGACACAAGTTTAAAACTTTCGTCATATCCATATAGGTTGCCGCCATACATTAATGAAAGAATGTATCCGTCATATGAGTCTTCGTATAGATTGATGTCAAATAGTCCCTTTAGCGGGGGATCTGTAACTATACCGTATTGCAAA
The DNA here is from genome assembly GCA_902488815.1 of uncultured Eubacteriales bacterium. GTDB lineage: Bacteria > Bacillota > Clostridia > Tissierellales > Peptoniphilaceae > KA00134. Next base: position 1,853 of record CABTXP010000021.1, read on the forward strand.
ATACCGCCTTCAATTGCTTCGCCTTCATGTTCTACTACTAATGAAGCTGCGTCGAAAGCTATTGTACTTTCAGGAGATTTTCTTTCTACAGATTCTCCTTCTTTGTTTCCGCCTTCAGCAGGTTTGTTTCCGCCGCAGGCTGTGAGTAATAGGCCTAATACTAAAACAAGTGTTATGACCCTAACATATTTTTTCATGTTAACCTCTCCTCTACTTTATTTTTCTCAACATGCATTGCATGTAAAAGACTAAACTCTTCTCTGTCTTGCATCGGACGCACGTCTTACAGCTTGACCCACATAGTTAATTGAAAGTGTAAACACTAACAACAACAGTACTGCAGGCACCCAGACATATGGCTTTCCGGCAATAACTTCCGGGTCTTGGGCATAGTTTATAAGGGTACCTAAAGACGGTGTCTTTGCAGGCAGACCGAAACCTAAGAATGTAAGGCCCGTTTCAATCCCTATATTTGCCGCAAGTGTAAGTGTTGAGTCCACGATGATTATTGAACTGATGTTTGGAAGAATTTCTCCAAACATTATTTTAAACGGCGGCGTACCCATGGTCTTTGAAGCACTGATATAGTCTTTGCGACCTTCAGACAGCGCCTTACTTCTCACAAGTCTTGCCATTCCTGTCCAATAAAAACAGCTCATTATACCGACAAAGCTCCACATATTGTACCTGGGAATAAGTACCACAAGTACGATTATAATCATAGTTATGGGAAGGATTTGCAAAAAGTCTATTATTCTCATAATAATATGATCTACAGGTCCTCCGTAGTATCCCATAATAAGACCTATTGTCATTCCCACAAAAGTTGTGATTATAGTTACAAGAACTCCGATCATAATTGAGTTGCGAGCGCCTATAATAAGTTGTCCCAAAATAGGACGACCCCCTTTGTCGGCTCCCAATATATATCCGTTTTCGCCGGGTTTTGTATAGGAGTTGAAAATATCAACTCTTGTAACGGCATTTTCATCTATTACGGCTGCGGCAACAAAGATGCCTACAACCAGGAGTACCAACACGAAGAATGCAATCAAGGCAACCTTGTCGTGTCTTACTTCATTTACTATTACTTTAAAGCCCATTGGCTTGTCCGGAAGCTCCATGTCATCCGGTTCAATCATTGAGCTCCCGCTCCACATTCTGTTAAAAAACTTTCCCATGCTGCGCCTCCTAATCAATTCTCACACGAGGATCGATTATCATCATAATAATGTCTGATAATAGCGAGCCTGTCAAAGTCAAAAGTCCGTATAAAAGGACTAATGTAGTTACAACGGAATAGTCATTGGAAAGCATACTTTCAATAAAGAGCTTGCCCATGCCGGGATATCCGAATACAGTTTCAATCATAATTGATCCGCCTAAAAGGCCTGTGATTTGGAATCCTAAAAATGCCGCTATAGGCAGTAAGGAGTTTCTGAAGATATGGTGAGTGTAAACTTTTTTAGTCGGTACACCCTTTGCTCTTGCAGTCCTTACATAGTCCTGAGTTTTGGCATCTATTATTTCATTTCTCAAATATTGTATCGTGCCTGCCGTAGTTATAAATGCATAGGACAGTGCAGGCAGTATCATGTGATAAAGTCTGGATAAAAAGTATTTAAATCCTGTCGCTCCCAATGCCACGGTTCCTCCTGTGGGGAACCATTTTAATTTATAGCCGAAAATTACAAGAGTCACCAGGTACATTACAAAGCCCGGTATGGACAGTGTAATAAAGTTGTACAAGTTAATTCCCTGGTCAAGCCGCGACCCGGCTCGCCTGCCTGCCGCAATCCCGAGTGGTATTGCAATGGCATACATGAGTATAAATGTCAAAAGTGAAAGCCAAAAAGTGTTGGCTGCACGTTGACCTATTACACGACTTACAGGCATCTTCATTGAGTATGAATTTCCGAAGTCGCCCTTTACTGCATTTTTCATCCATCTTACATATCGCACTTGAAGAGGGTCGTTAAGGCCTGCCTTTTCTCTAAGTTCTTCAATTCTATTTGCCGGTGTTGTGGGACTTATAAGTCCTGAGAAAGGATCTCCCGGCATAAAGTTTGCAAGTACAAATATAAAAATACTCAGTATTAATAATTGGGGTATCATTAAAAGAAATCTACGCAAAATTGTTTTCCACATTATTTAATTCCCCCCTTATTATTTAAAGCTACCAAGTGATCGTCGCTGACTTTAACCAAGTCATAGACTCTGCCTTTTTCGTCGTAGTACTTACTTTCTTCTCTATTAAAAATTTCTTCAACTTCTATTCTGTTCTTAATGCTCTCTTCCTTTACATCGGGATCGACTTTGGGAATTGCCGCAATAAGTCTCTTTGTATAAATGTGCATAGGTTCTTTATAAATTATATCTCTCGTGCCTTCTTCTACAAATCTGCCTCTGTGCATTATGTAAATATAATCACACATGTGTTTAACAACGCCCAAGTCATGGGAGATAAACAAGAAAGACAAGTTAAAAGCCTGTTGGATGTTTTTCATATAGTTTAAAACCTGTGCCTGAACTGAAAGGTCAAGGGCCGATACAGGTTCGTCAGCTATTATGAGTTTCGGCTTACATGCCACAGCTCTGGCAACGCCGATTCTCTGTCTTTGGCCGCCGGAAAACTCGTGAGGATACTTATATAGAGCATCGTGAGGCATTCCGACAATGTCAAGGAGCTCCAAAACTCTACGTTTTCTCTCGTTTTCAGTCAGACCTTTTTCAAAATTATCCAAGGGCTCCGCAATAATATCCAAAATTCTTCTCTTCGGGTCAAGTGAAGATGCCGAGTCTTGGAATATCATTTGCACGTCTTCGTTGTATTTAATTCTTTTGCGAACGGACTTCTTTGTCACGTCCTGTCCTTCAAAAAGTATTTGTCCTTCAGTTATGTGTTCCAAGCCGACAATAGTCTTGCCTATTGTGGACTTACCGCTTCCCGACTCTCCTATAAGGCCGAATGTCTTTCCGGAATCAAGTTCCAATGAAACTCCGTCTACGGCTCTTACATGGTCGGTTACTTTATTAAAAAACCCGCTTCTGATGGGATAGTGAACTTTTAAATCCTTTACTTCTAAAAATTTCATTGTGCCGCTTCTCCTTCAAACCGGAAATTTTTGTAACATGTACATCTTACAAAGTGACCCGGTTTTACTTCGTGAAGTTCAGGGTCGGCTTCGTGTTCTTCAGCAGGTATCCATGGAATACGAGGTGCAAATCTGCAGCCTGTATGGGGCATGTTCTTTAAAGAAGGTACCATGCCTTGGATTACGTGAAGTTCCTTGCCCACGCTGTCGTCTTGGGGCACGGAGTTTAAAAGAGATCTGGTATAGGGATGTAGGGGATTTTTAAACAGTTCCGCCGATTCGGCAATTTCGACTATTTGTCCCGCATACATTACCGCCACTCTGTCCGCCGTCTGTGCTACAACGCCAAGGTCGTGAGTTATAAGAATAATACCTGCATCTATTTCTCTTCTCAGTTTGTCCAAAAGTCCTAAAATTTGCGCTTGAATAGTTACGTCAAGGGCAGTAGTAGGTTCGTCTGCAATTAAAATATTGGGATTGCAGGAAAGAGCAATGGCTATGATGACACGTTGACGCATTCCGCCGGATAATTCGTGAGGGAATTGACGTGCTGTCCTCTTGGGATTTTCAATGCCTACTTGATCTAAAAGCTCAAGCACTCTCTTTTCTCTCTCTTCTTTTGTCATATTCGTGTGATAAATAAGAGCCTCTTCAATTTGTTCACCTATGCGGTGCAGAGGATTTAAAGATGCTAAAGGGTCTTGGAATATCATTCCTATTTCCCCTCCGCGTACTTGGTTGTACTCTTCTTCCGTACATTCCAAAAGATTTTTGCCTTGGTAGATAACTTCACCTGCAACTTTTGTGTAAAGCATGTTGTGAAGACCCATAACGGTTGTGGCAATAGTAGATTTTCCGCACCCGCTCTCACCAACTATGGCAAGAACTTCGTCGGAATAAACATCCAAATCAATATCTTCAATGGCATTGTAGTACTCTCCGTCAATGCGAAAAGAAGTATATAGATTTTTTATCTCTAATAATTTTTTTCTCTCCATTTTAGCTCCGTTCTAATTTTGCAATTCCATAAAAAAAACAGAATCGCCGTCGGAATAAATTTATACCTAAACAATTCCTAATTCTTTGTATTTTCTTAAATTTTACAGAAAACAGCCTAATTTGTCAAGATGATAAGCACGTGTCGGGCTTACTGTTCTCCCCTTTACTTCTCTAAAAATATTGTAAAGTATGAGATTAACATATATCATACTAAATCAGGAGGTATATTATGAAATTTAATGAAATGAAATATAAAAGACCGGAAGAAGAAAAAGTAAAAAAAGAATTTGAAAACTTTATTGCAAAAATTAAAAATGCAAAGGACGGCAAGGAAGTTACAGATACAATAAGTGAGTTTCAAGACTTTTACAAAGACTTAACTACCATGGGCACACTTGTAAGCATTAGAAACTCCTGTGACGTTAACGACAAGTTTTACGACGAAGAAAAAATATTTTTCAACGACTTTTATCCCGTAGTACAAACTCTTTACTCTGAATTTGCAAAGGCCGTTACCGGCTCAAAGTACAGAGATGATATAAAAAATAAATTCGGGCAACACTACCTTGATCTATTGGAGTGCTCATTAATTTACAAAGAGGAAGCTGTTCCCTATCTTCAAAGAGAAAATGAACTTATTTTGGAATATGACAAGCTAATTGCCAACTCCAAAGTTGAAATTGACGGCAAGACATACACTCTCACTCAACTTGGACCAATGCTTGAAAGTGTTGATCGTGAAAAGAGAAAGGAAGTCTATGAAAAGAGATGGAATTTCTTTAAAGAATACGAAGAAAAAATTGACGAAATATATGACAGCCTCGTAAAGACGAGGGACGAAATGGCAAAGGCACTCGGCTACAAGGACTATATCGAGTTCAGATTTAAAGATCTGTGCCGCACTGACTACGACAGAGAAAATGTCAAGGCATATAGAGAAAAGATTTTAAAATACATTACTCCCCTTGCAGTGAAGCTGAGAGAAGATCAAGCAAAAGAACTTGGTTTAAATGACTTTAAATTTTACGACAGAGCCGTTGAATACAAGGAAGGCAATCCAAATCCTGTAGGAGATAAAGATTTTATTGTAAATAAAGCACAGGAAATGTATGGCGAGCTTTCAAAGGAAACCAAGGAATTTTTCGACTTTATGGTTGAAAATGAACTCTTGGACTTAGATGCAAGGCCGGGCAAAATGGGTGGCGGCTACTGCACCACTCTCGACAAGTACAAGGCTCCTTTTATCTTTGCAAACTTTAACGGCACAAGAGGAGACATTGGCGTTGTAACTCACGAGGCAGGTCACGCTTTCCAAAGTTACATGGCAAAGGATATGCCCCTTGCAGAATATGTATGGCCCACATACGAAGCTTGTGAAATTCACTCCATGAGTATGGAATTTTTAACGTGGCCTTGGATGGATCTCTTCTTTGAAGATGCGGACAAGTTTAAGTACGCCATGTTAAAGGACGCAATTTGCTTCTTGCCCTACGGCGTAACCATTGACCACTTCCAAACATGGGTATATGAAAACCCGGATGCAACTCCTGAAGAGAGAAAGGCAAAGTACAGAGAGATTGAAACTATGTACCAACCTGACCTGAGCTACGACAACGAATTTTTGGAAAAGGGCACATACTGGTTCACACAACCTCATGTATTCGGCAGCCCTCTATACTATATTGACTACACCCTTGCTCAAGTACTTGCATTCCAATATGCACTTAAGTACTTGGAAGACAGAGACAAGACCTTGGAAGAATACATCGGCCTTTGCAAAGCGGGAGGCAGCGAACCATTCTTTAAGCTCATCGACATTGGCAAATTAAAAAATCCAATGACCACAGATGTCATTGGAGAAATAAAGCCTAAGCTTGAAAATCTTTTAAACGAAATTAAATCAAAACATTAAAGTAAAAAAAAAGAGATATTCCCAAAAGGAATATCTTTTTTAATCTTCACTGTAGTGTTCTATAACATCGTTAAGAACACTCCATACAAATTCCACTTCTTCTCTCTTCTCTGATGAGAAGGGAATTATCATGTCCGTGTTTTTAATTTTAAGTGCCTTGGCAATTTCATTTACATGGGCCTGCACCTTGCCCTTGGATATTTTATCCTTCTTCGTCGCCACAACTATTCCGGAAAAGCCGGCCTCAACAAGTGCGGCGTACATTTCCTTGTCAAGAGCTGTAGGTTCGTGTCTTATGTCCACCAACAAAATTATTTCCAAAAGGCTTTCTCTGTTTTCAATGTATTCGTTGATAATGTGTGCCCAAGACTCTCTCTCAGTCTTTGAAACTCTTGCATAGCCATAGCCCGGCAAGTCCACAAGCCTGAGCTTCCCATCTACATTGTAAAAATTTACCGTTCTGGTCTTCCCGGGTGTGGAGCTGGTGCGCGCCAAATTTTTTCTACCTAAGAGAGCATTTATAAAGGAGCTTTTACCCACATTACTCCTACCTGCAAGAGCAAACTCCGGCAAGTTGTCATCGGGATAATTTTTTTGTGAAACTGCAACCCTTTCCAATTCAGGATTTTTAATTTTCATCTCTACTCCTTTATCGCTTCTTTAAATACTTCCAAAACATCTTTCACATAGACGATGTCTATGGCAAGTTCAATTTCTTCTTCTATTTCTCTCACGTCTTTTTTGTTTTCATAGGGAACTATTGCTTTTTTAACGCCCACCCTTTCAGCAGCCAAAAGTTTTTCTTTAAGGCCGCCTATGGGTAGAACCTTGCCACGCAAAGTTATTTCCCCTGTCATTGCAACTAATCTGTCCACTCTCTTGTCAGTCAGCGCGGAGTAAAGTGCCGTCGCAATTGTAATACCTGCGGAAGGTCCGTCCTTGGGTACAGCACCTTCAGGTACGTGAACGTGTATGTCAAGTTTCTTTAATGCCTCAGGGTCAATGCCTAACTTCTTTGCATTACTTGCCATGTAGGACATACTTGCCTTGGCCGATTCCTTCATTACGTCCCCTAAGGAGCCGGTTAAAACCAATTTGCCCGTGCCTTCCATTGTAATTACTTCCACATCAAGGGTTATGCCGCCGACCTGTGTCCATGCAAGACCCTTTACCACACCCACTTGGTCTGTGGCATCCACATCTTCTATTCTGTAAACTCTCTCCCCAAGGTACTCGCTTAAATTCCTTGAGGTGACACTTATAGTCTTTACATCTTCTTCTACAATTTTAAGAGCCGCTTTTCTCACAATCTTTGCAATTTGTTTTTCCAAAGCTCTTACGCCGGCTTCCTTGGTGTAGTAGTCGATTATATCTCTTATGGCACCGTCTGAAATTCTCACGGCTTTCTTCGTAAGGCTTGCGTCCTTCAGTTGCTTACCTACTAAATATTTTTTGGCAATATTAAACTTTTCTTCCGCAGTGTAGCCTTCAATGGAAATAACTTCCATTCTGTCAAGTAGGGGTGCGGGAATTGTGGCGGTTGTATTTGCCGTCGTTACAAAAAATACCTTTGAAAGGTCAAAGGGCAGCTCCAAGTAGTGATCCGTAAAAGTTTGGTTCTGCTCCGGATCTAAAACTTCCAAGAGAGCACTTGCAGGATCTCCTCTGTAGTCGTTGCCCACCTTGTCGATTTCGTCAAATAAGAAGACAGGGTTGTTTTCCTTCGCCCTCTTCATAAGTGACATTACTCTTCCCGGCAAAGCTCCCACATACGTCCTTCTGTGACCTCTGATTTCAGCTTCGTCTCTTACGCCGCCTAAGCTCATGCGGACGAAATTTTTATCCAAGGCATGAGCTATTGATGTTGCAATTGAAGTCTTGCCTACTCCCGGAGGACCTACCAACAATAGAATTGTGCCCTTGGGTTTTTTGGCAAGCTTTCTCACCGCAATAAATTCCAAAATTCTCTCTTTCACATTTTTAAGGCCGTAGTGTTCCTTGTCAAGGATAGTCCTCGCCTTTTTAATGTCTATATTTTCATCTCCGCCTTCAAGCCAGGGAAGGTCAAGTATCCAGTCCAAATAGTTTACAAGTACAGTGTACTCAGGTGACATTTGATTGATTTCCGAAAGTTTTGCCGCTTCCTTTAAAGCCTTTTCTCTCACTTCTTCAGGCAGTTTTTTTAGTTTAATTTTTTCTTCATAGGAGCGGGACAAATTCTCTTCCGACTCACCTAATTCGTCTCTTATGACTTTTATTTGCTCTTTAAGGTAGTACTCCTTTTGCACCTTGTTCATGCGGGACTGTACTTCGTCATCGATTTTCTTTTCAAGAGTTAAGAGCTCATTTTCTTTTTGCATCACTTGGTGAAGGAGTTTCATCCTCTCAAACAAATTCAAAGTCTCTAAAATTTTTTGAGCATCATCTATACTCATTTCCACGCAACTTGCTATTGTATCTGTATAGGAACTGTATGTGGAGTCATTTACAACACTTGACAAAAGTCCAGGGAAAATTTTCGGGTTCAACTCCTGAAACTCAAACAGATCTTCCGCCAAAAGCCTTTTAGCCGCTTCATAGTTTCTGTTTTCGTCACCCATGTCTTCGTCAATGGATAAAATTTCCCCCTCGAAGAAGGCGTCTTTATCTGTAAAACTTTCTATTTTGCCTCGTTTACTTCCCTCTACAAGGACTCTTATAATACCTCCGGGAAGTTTTATGGTCTGTTTAATTGTGGCAATGGTGCCGTATTTATAAAAACCGTCCTCTCCGGGCTCAATAACATCCCCGTCTTTTTGACATGTCAAAAATATGGTGCCACCATTCGACTCGGCAGTTTCTAAAGCGGCTATGCTTTTTTTTCTGCCTGCGTCAAAGTTTGTAATTGCACCGGGAAATACTACCATATTCCTTAAAGGGACTATGGGCAGTGTGATTTTCTTTGTCTTTTGCATAATACCTCTTTCAAAAACAAAGACTCACTAAATGTGAGCCTTTAAAAATTTTATTTTTTCTTATTGATTACTGTGGCGGGCTCAATGCCTTTTACAGTATCTTTTGTAATAATAACTTCTTCAACATCTTCTCTTGAAGGCATTTCAAACATTACATCAAGCATTGTTTTTTCCAAAATGCCTCTTAAGCCTCTTGCGCCGGATTTTTTCTCCACCGCATCTTTTGCAATTTCTTTTATTGCATCATCTTCAAATGTAAGCTTAATGCCGTCTAATTCCAAGAGATACTTGTACTGTTCAATAAGTGCGTTCTTAGGCGTTGTCAAAATTTGAACCAGTGCCTTCTCATCTAATTCTTCCAAGGTTACGTTGACGGGAAGTCTTCCGATAAATTCAGGAATCAGTCCGTATTTTAACAAGTCTTCTGTCTGTACGCTCTTTAAAACTTCGGAGAATGTCATCTTGTTTTTTTCCACATTTTGGCCGAAGCCGATGCTTGATTTGCCTACACGCTTTTCAATTATCTTGTCAATGCCGTCAAATGCTCCTCCTACTATAAAGAGAATATTTGTCGTGTCCACTTGGATGAATTCCTGATTGGGATGCTTTCTGCCCCCTTGAGGAGGTACATTGACTATACTGCCTTCGATAATTTTTAAAAGTGCCTGTTGCACTCCTTCGCCGGAAACGTCTCTCGTAATTGAAACATTTTCCGATTTTCTCGCAATTTTGTCAATTTCATCAACGTAGATAATGCCTTTTTCCGCTTCTTCAATGTCGTAGTCCGCCGCTTGAATAAGTTTTAAGACTATGTTTTCCACGTCTTCTCCCACATATCCCGCTTCAGTTAAAGATGTGGCGTCGGCTATTGCAAAGGGCACATCTAAAATTTTAGCCATTGTCTGTGCAAGTAGTGTCTTGCCGCTGCCTGTGGGACCTAAGAGCAAAATATTTGACTTTTGAAGTTCCACATCTCCGTCTTTGCCTTTTGAGTTTATTCTCTTGTAGTGGTTGTAAACCGCAACTGCAAGAGCCTTTTTGGCATCGTCCTGTTTTATGACATATTGGTCTAAGAATTTTTTAATTTCCGAAGGTTTTGGAAGTTTTAAATTTTTATCCGTTAATTTAGTTTTCGATTCTTCGTCAATCATGTCCTTACAAAGGTCTACACATTCGTTGCAAATGTAGACATTAGGGCCTGCAATCAGTCTTTCAACTTGGTTTGCAGTCTTGCCGCAAAAGGAACATCTCAAGGTCTCATCGCTCATTTTAACCTTCCCTTGAAGTTATTACTTTGTCAATTATTCCGTACTCCAATGCTTCCTGTGCTGACAGGAAGTAATCTCTGTCCGTGTCTTTTTCCACTTTTTTAAGAGGTTGACCTGTTCTTTCAGAGATAATTTTATTTAATCTGTGTCTTATTTCAATAATCTTTTCCGCGTGAATCATAATGTCGGAGGCTTGTCCTTGTGCTCCGCCCAGGGGTTGGTGAATCATAATTTCCGAATTGGGAAGTGCGATTCTCTTGCCCTTTGTACCTGACAACAGAAGCATTGCTCCCATTGATGCTGCAAGTCCTACGCAAATTGTACTTACATCACACTTTATATATTGCATAGTGTCATAAATTGCAAATCCTGCAGATACGGAACCTCCCGGAGAGTTAATATATATTTGAATGTCCTTGTCCGGATCTTCCGATTCCAAGAACAAAAGTTGAGCAATTACCAAGTCTGCGGTAACGTCATTTACTTCTCCTGTCAAAAATATAATTCTGTCTTTGAGAAGTCTTGAATAAATATCATAGCTTCTCTCTCCTCTGTTGGTTTGTTCAACTACCATTGGCACTAATGCCATAACAGTCACACCTTTCTATTTTTCTTCCTCTTTTTCTTCTTTGTCTTCTTTGTCGGAAGCTTTTTTTGAAGCCTTTTTAGATGCTTTCTTTTCAGCTTTTTCAGGCTCTGTAAATTTTGCATTTTCAACTAAAAATTCAACTGCTTTTTTAGATGCTATGTCTTCTTTCATGCCTTGAGGATTTTGTGACAATAGGAATTTAACCATTTCTTCCATCTTTTCGTCGTCTTCCTTCATGCCGTATTTTAAAGCTGTCTTCTTAGCTTCTTCTTTCATTTCTTCTTCCGTAACGTCAATATTTTCCATGTGCTTTACAGCTTCAACTGCAAGTCTTGCCTTTACGGTTTTTAAAGCTTCAGGGCGTCTTTCTTTCTTGTAATCTTCCAAGTTTGTGCCAAGCATTTGAAGGTATTGTTCAAAGCTCATGCCTTGCATTTGAAGTGAACGGTTGTAGCCGTCAATTTCAGTGTCGATTACCGTGTCAATCATAGCTTCCGGCACATCGTCTGAAACTTGTTCAATTAACTTTTCAATTACTTTATTTTCTCTTTCAACCTTTGCCTTGTCTTCAAATTCCTTTTCTTTCTTAGCTTTTAAGTCCTTTCTGAATTCTTCAACTGTGTCAAAGTCTGAAATGTCTTTGATAAATTCATCATCTAACTCGGGAAGCTCTTCATAGCCTATTGAGTTGAGTTTTATTTTAAACACGGCGTCCTTGCCCTTTAGATTTTCCGCATGGTAGTCTTCAGGGAATTTAACGTTAATGTCAAATTCGTCGCCTACGTTTTTGCCTGCGATTTGTTCTTCAAAACCTTCGATAAAGGTCTTGGATCCAAGTTCAAGTTCTTGGTTTTCACCCTTGCCGCCTTCAAAAGCTACATCGTCTACAAAGCCTTCAAAGTCAATGTTTACCTTGTCACCTTCTTTTGCAGGACGATCATCTACATTTATAAGTCTTGCGTTTTTAGCTCTTTCGTTTTCAACAAGGCTGTCTAAAAGTTCATCTGTCACTTCATATTTAACATCTTCAACTTCAATGCCCTTGTAGTCTTTGATTTCAACTTCAGGTTCTACATCAACCTTTACGTCCATTACAAGATCCTTGCCCGGTTCTCTTTCGCCAAAGTCCATGTCAGGCATGTCAATGGGTTTTAAGTTAAGTTCTTTAACTGCGCTGTCGTATTTTGCAGGTAAAATGTCGTTAATGGCTTCTTCAAAGAATATGTCTTTGCCGTACATATTTTGGATCATCTTCATAGGAACGTGTCCTTTTCTGAATCCCGGCATTACAAAATCTTTTTTATTTTTCAAATAAGCTTGTCTTTCTGCGTTATTTAATTCCTCTGCACTGATTGTCAGTTTAAAAGAAACAGTATTTCCTTCTTTTTTAATTAATTCAACCATTTCTACCTCCATTGGTCACATATTACATAATGTTAAAATTTTATAACAAAGTCTCTATTTTTTCAAGTTTTAACGATAATTAAGCCTTTTCCGACATGGAAGAGATTAAAATCTCCATTTCTTCCTTGGAAAGAGTGATGCCCTTCCCCGGTTTTTGATGGTCCTCCGACCAATTTCTAATGTCGTACTTAGGCGGATTGTCTTCCCATTTTACTATGTTTAATTCCTTTGTCCAATTTTTCGACTCGGAAAGCACTGCAATTTCTTTTACGATTTCAAATTTTATACTCATTTCATACCTCGCATGCCACCATAAAAAAAGAGTTTCTTAAAAAACTCTTTTAGTCTCTATAATATTTCAGAAAGTTCGTTTAAAGCTTCTTCAGAGTCAGGGCCTTCCGCATAAATCTTTATAGTTTCGCCGCCGAAAATTCCCAAACTCATAATGCCGATTATACTCTTTCCGTTTACTCTCTCCCCATTTGCTTCAAGAGTTATCTCGGAAGTATATTTGTTTGCCACTCTCACGAAAAGAGCGGCTACACGAGCTTGCAAGCCGTCTTCATTTTTAACTTCCAATTTCCTCTCCATCATTTCTCCACACTCCTTAAATTATTTGCAATCTCCTCTATTTTTTTAAATCTGTGATTAATTCCGCTTTTGCCTACAGGAGGGTTTGCCATTTGTCCCAAAGTCTTAAAGGAAGCCTCCATATTTGCAAGTCTAAGTCTTGCAACTTCCTCAAGCTCCGGCGGCAAATTTTTTAGCCCTATCTTTTCTTCAATAAGCTTTATATTTTCAACCTGTCTCACAGATGCTTTAACGGTTTTTTCCAAATTTGCGGTTTCGCAATTCACAAGTCTGTTGACGTGATTTCTCATGTCCTTTACGACTCTTATATTTTCAAAGTCCAATACTCCCTTGTTGGCATCTATTACCGCCAAAAAGTCGCTGATTTGATCCGCCTCTTTAAAGTAGAGTATGGGACTTTCCTTACGCATTGTCATCCCCGGCTTTAAGCCGAAGTGGCTCATAACGTCAATCATTGACTTGTAGTGAGCTTCGTTTTTTAAAATCATCTCCAAGTGATAGCCCCTCTCCGGATTGGTTACGGAGCCGCCGCCTAAAAATGAGCCTCTTATGTATGCCCTCTTACAACATGTGCTTCTGTATATCTCTTTGGGAAGTTGATAGTTGGGACTGAAGTAGTTGTCATTTGTTATAAATCCCGTGTCATACAACAGGACCTTCCCTTGATTTACATCTTCCAAGACTATGTTGTAGTTGTTGTTTTTTTTGAGAGCCGAGTTTTTACTTACATAAGCCGAGACGTCGTCGGAATAAAATCTCTTGATAAAAGTAAAGATTCTCCTTGCCACGGAAGCGTTTTCAGTGACAAATCTAATTTCCGGTCCACCCTGTCTCAAGGTTATGTGTCCGTTCATCCTCACAAAGCCTGCAAGCTCTGCAATTACACAACATGACCTGTCTATTTTAACTTTTGCCGCCTCATTTTTTACTCTGTTTGAAAAACTCATACTACACCTGCTTATAATTATACAGGAAAACAAATGCATTTGTAAATGAGTGTGTTGAAATTATTGTAAGTTATTGTAATCTATTAATATTTTTTCAAAAACTCTAATGGCACTGTGGCGAATTTGATTGTTTTCGTCGTTAATAAAATTGCCGCAAATCACTTCTATGCCCAAGTCTTCCAAATACTTTCTGTCTTCTTCAGTATATTCAATGTAACTGTAGTTTTCATTTTCATACCTTTCAAGTACCTCGGCCTTGGGATTGTTTACGTTTATTAAAACCTTGTCTACAATATCTCCCCCGTGGTCTCTTATGGCCTTTACATGGTCTTTTATAGAATAGCCTCCGGTCTCGCCGGGCTCAGTCATAATGTTGGATACATAGTATTTTTTGGCTTTAGTCTTTAAAAGGGCCTCTGCCACACCTTCTACTACAAGATTTGAAATGAGTGAGGTGTAAAGACTTCCCGGTCCCAATATTACAATGTCCGCCTGCTCTATTGCAGCCTTTGCCTTTGGAAAAATTACGGCTTTTTCGGGAAAAGTTCTCAGCTTTTTGATGCGAAGATTTTCTCTTTCGGCAATTACCGGAATTTTAGACTCGCCGATACACTTGTCTCCGTTTTCAAACTCCCCTTCCAAGTGAACATTGTCAAGGGTTACGGGATAGACCTTGCCGCTTATATTAAGTACCTTCGCCGTCTCCTCTATTGCCGTTTCAAAGTCTTGATAAATCTCCGTAAGTGCCGCGATTAAAAGGTTGCCGAAGTTTTGCCCCTTCAGGACTCCCTCTTGAAAGCGAAACTGCAGGAGATTTTCCATGGCGCCTGAACTGTTTGCCAGGGCAACAAGGCAGTTTCTCAAATCGCCGGGAGGAAGTATTCCCATTTCACGCCTCAAAAATCCGGAGCCGCCGCCGTCATCTGCCATGGTGACAATGGCTGTAATGTCTTGGTTAAAAAGCTTAATGCCTCTTAACATATTGGACACACCTGTGCCGCCGCCTATTACTACAACTTTTCTGCTTCTCATTTTAAATCCCTGTGCCTTAGCGAAACTTTGTACTTGTGAGACTCAAGTCTCTTTGCAATTTCTTCGGCTATTGCAACGGACCTGTGAAATCCTCCCGTGCAACCTATGCCAAGGACCACAATACTCTTGCCCTCTTCTTTGTAACAGGGTATTAAAAACAAAAGCATGTCTTCCAACTTGTCCAAAAACACCTTGGTCCTTTCATTTGAAAGCACGAAGTCCCTCGTCTCTTTGCAAAGTCCGTTTTTTTCTTTTAATTCCTTTATGTAATAGGGATTTTCCAAAAATCTCACGTCAAAAACCAAGTCTCCGTCTAAAATTATTCCGTTTTTGTAGCCGAAGGAAGTGATGTTTATCAAAATTTCGTTGTCTTCCTTTTGCAAAATGGCGCGAATTCTGTTTTTAATGTCTTGATTCTTATAGGTGGAAGTGTCAATAATGTAGTCCGCCTTGTCCCTAATGTGCCTTGTAATTTCTTTTTCTTTTCTGTAGCCTTCCAAAATATCTGAAGAGAGAGGATGAGGACGTCTTTGTTCCTTGTACCTTCTGATAATACATTCTTCAGAAGCTTCCAAAAAGATGATTTTGTAGTCAATATTTATACTTCTAAGTTCTTCCAAGGACTTAAAAAGGTCGTTGAAAAAATATCTGCTGCGAAGATCCACTACAACTGCAACTTTTTTTAAATCATCTCTACCTTGTGTAAGCTCTACAAATTTTGAAAAAAGTGCGGGAGGGAGATTATCCATGGAAAAATATCCCATGTCTTCACATACATTTAAAGCTTGTGATTTTCCCGCTCCCGAAAGGCCTGTAATAATTACTATTTCCATTATTCTCTCCCGATTATCTTTACTTCTCTCTCAATTTCCACGCCGAATTTGTCGTGAATTATCTTTTGCACCGTCTCTATTAACTCCACAATGTCCTTTGCCGTGGCACCGCCAATGTTTATGACAAAGCCTGAATGTTTTTTGGAAATTTGCGCTCCTCCGTGAGTCAAACCCTTTAAGCCTGCATCTTGGATTAATTTGCCTGCAAAATATCCCTCAGGTCTTTTGAAAGTGGAGCCTGCCGAAGGATATTCCAAGGGCTGCTTTGCCTTTCTCCTTGCCATAAGGTCACACATTTTGTCGTTAATTTCTTCTTTATTTCCATATTTAAGTTTAAAGGTCGCCGAAAGGACCACTAAATTTTCGTCTTGTACCAAGGAATTTCTATATCTGAACTTCATCTCTTCATTTGAAAATTCTCTTATTTCAAAGTCCTTGGTTATTGCGGTGACACTTTTTACAATGTCCTTAAGCTCTCCGTCGTAAGCTCCTGCGTTCATTGTAATTCCGCCGCCTACAGAACCGGGGATTCCGTGGGCAAATTCCATGCCTGAAAGATTGTTGTCCCTTGCAATATTTGCCGTCTTTTGAAGAGTCGCCCCTGCAAGAGCCGTCACTTCATCTCCGCAGGCTTTAATTCCCGAGTAGTTTTCTCTAAGAAGTATGACAAGGCCTTCAATACCTCCGTCTCTTACAATTAAGTTGGTTAAATTGCCTAAAACTGTTGTGGGAATATTGTTTTCTTTCGCAACTTTAAGTAAATCAATTACTTCTTCAGGAGATTTTGGAAATGCTACGACGTCGCAAACTCCTCCCACTTTAAAATTTGTATATTCCTTTATTAAAAAATCAAATTTTACATTTTTATCTGCAAAAATTTCTCTATAATTCATAGTACACCTCAAGGTAATTATACAATAATCTCTAAATTAAGTACAAAAAAAGGAAGGCGAACCTTCCTGATTTTAAACACCTACAAGGGGCAGTAGCCAGCTTGCAAGTAAAAAGTATATTATAAGCACAAGCGAGTCGATAATAGTTGTAATAAGTGCAGATGCCATAATTGCCGGGTCAATGTGCAGCCTCTTTGCAAGCATGGGCAGTGCCGCTCCCAAAACCTTTGAGAATATTACCGCTACTAAAACTGTAAATGACACAAGTAAAGATACTGCTGTGCCTGCTTTTGTAAATAATATCATTCTGAAAAAGTTTACAGTTGCAAGGGTAAGACCTGCAATAAGTCCAACACGCATTTCTTTAAATATAACTTTAAAGGCGTCGTGTAAAGTAATTTCTCCTGTCGCCATGGCACGTATAACCACTGTGGAACTTTGAGAACCTGAGTTGCCGCCTGTGTCGGTAATCATTGGGATAAACATTGTAAGTACAATGTACTGGCCTATAATTGCGCTGAAGTTATCTATAATTCCCGATGTCATTGTAGCTGAAACCATTAGTATCAAAAGCCAGGGTATTCTGTTTTTCGCCAGTTGCCACGCTGTTTGATCCAGGTATTCGTCGTCTGAAGGATTAACGGCAGCCATCTTATGAAAGTCTTCCGTAGCCTCTTCTTCTACAATGTCCATAACGTCGTCAAATGTGATAATACCGCAAAGTCTGTGTTCAGTATCCACAACAGGCAGAGCTATGTAGCCGTACTTCATAAATTGTTCGGCAACAAATTCCTGGTCGTCAGTTGTAGTTACGAAAATTACATCCTCTTCCATTATGTCTCTAATCAAAAGCTTTTCGTCGGAGACAACTATTGTCCTTAAAGACACAAAGCCTAAAAGCATTTTATATTCATTTTCCACATAGCATGTGTAAATAGTTTCCTTGTCTACACCTGTCCTCTTGATGTAGTCCAAGGCCTGTCTTACAGTCATATCAGGGTTTAGACGGACATACTCGATTGTCATTATGGAGCCGGCTGAATCTTCAGGATAACGCAAAAATTCGTTAATCATCTTACGCTCTTCAGGAGTGGATTGAGCCAAAACTTTTGTCACAACATTTGCAGGCATTTCTTCAATAATGTCAATCCTGTCGTCAAAGTCCAATTCATCAATTATGGACTTTAACTCCGTATCTGTAATTGAATTTATAATGCGAAGTTGATTGAAAGTCTCCATGTACGAAAATACTTCCGATCCTTTAAGCTTGGGGATAAGTCTGAAGACAATAAGCATTTGCTTGTCGTCCATGTCTTCGATAATCTCTGCAAGGTCGACGACATTTATATCTTCCAAGGCATCTTTAAGGACTTTTAATTGTTTTGTATCTATGAGTTCAGCAAAATATTCTCGATACTCTTGATAATCTTTGTAATCCATATCATCACCTCTTAACTTATTAATGGTATCACATAAAACCTTTATTACAAAACAAAAAGAAGTCATTTACTATGAGGCGCGTAAAATTTTGTAAAAAAAAGACACCCGCAGATGTCTTAATTTTTTCTATCTCAATCTTTCTTTTACAGAATTAAAAAGTTTCTTGGTATAAGGAGCTCTCTCTTCACTGTCCACTTCCGACGCATCAAACACTTCTTGAAGCTCGCCGTTTTCCAATACGGCAATTCTGTCGCAAAGGTATTCAATAACATTTAAGTCGTGTGAGATGAAGATGGAAGTAAACTGTCTCTTCTCTTGCAGCTCGTTTATTAAATTGAGAACCTGTGCTTGAATTGAAACGTCTAAAGCAGATACGCCTTCGTCTATAATTACAAGCCTCGGGTCTACAATTAAAGCCGCCGCAATGGTGATTCTCTGTCTCTGACCCCCTGAGAGTTCTCCCGGGTATTGATCCAAGACGCTGTCTCCCATTTCAACTTCCTTCAAAATATCTCTTGCCTTTTGAAGTTGTTCTTCTTTAGTTCCTATTTTTTGAATTTTTAAAATTTCGGTAATGGACCATCCTATTTTCTTTTGAGGATTGAGAGAAGAATATGGGTCTTGAAATACCATTTGAACTTCTTTTTTATACAAACTCATTTCCTCGGCACTAAAGGTGTGAATGTCCTTGCCTTTGTAAAAGACTTTACCTTCAGTAGGATCAAGTAGCCCCAGGCCGATTTTACCCAAGGTACTTTTGCCGCTGCCGCTCTCTCCTACCAAGCCGTAAATCTCTCCTTCATTGACGGATAGGCTTACATTTGAAAGGGCTACCTTCTCAATTTTTTTGCCTAAAAATTTGTTGGAGCGCATGTAAAATTTCTTGGTTATATTTTCAAATCTCAAAATTTCACTCATCTTTGCCTCCATACAAATAACAGTAAACATTTACTCCCGATTTTTCTACAGGGTCCGGGAACTTGCTCTTACAAATATCCATTTTGTGGTCGCATCTGTCATAAAAAGGACACCCCTCATTTGACCTTAACTTTAAAGGCGGCACTTGTCCCGGTATATTGTAAAGATCCTCCCCTCTTTTTTTGTAACTGGGAATGGCCTTTAACAGTCCCTTGGTATAAGGATGCTTAGGATTGTTTATTATCTCGTCTGTCGGGCCGTCTTCTACAATTCTTCCCGCATACATTACGATAATTCTCTCACAAATACGACTTACAAGTACCAAGTCATGTGTGATAAATAAAATTCCGCCGGAATATATTTCTTCAATCTCTTTAAACAGAGAGAGAATTTGCATTTGAATTGTGGCATCAAGGGCAGTAGTAGGCTCGTCTGCAATTAAAATCTTCGGGTTCGCAATAAGAGAAATACAAATCATAATTCTCTGACGCATACCTCCCGAAAGCTCGTGAGGATATTGATTGTAGAGATTCTCCACATCCCTTAGGCCTGCTTTTCGCATAGTGTCGTAGACAAGCTCAAGTCTTTTTTCCTTGGGGAAGTTATAGTGAATCATTAAAACTTCCTCAATTTGTCTGCCCACCTTCATAAGAGGATTTAAAGCAGTCATAGGCTCCTGAAAAATCATGGAGATAGTTCTACCTCTGTACTTCTTCCACTGAGCTTCATTAAGTCCAATCATTTCTTCGTCCATAAGCTTAACGCTTCCGCCGTCAATTACGGCGTTAGGGTGTTCTATCCCAAGTATTGTCTGAGCACAGACACTTTTGCCGCAGCCGGACTCCCCAACAAGGCCTATAAATTCTTTCTCCCTTATGTCAAAAGAAACATTGTTGACCGCATATTTTACTTTGTCACCAAATCTAAAACCTACGGTTAAATTTTTTACTTCTAAAAGTTCTTTCATTTTCCGGTTTCCTTTACACGTCTATCCCTTAATCCGTCGCCTAACAGAGTAAATCCGAAGACCATAATTGTAATTACAATACCTGTGGTGTAAAAATACCACGGCGCCTTGGAAAAATATGCCTGTGCCTCTTTAAGCATTCTTCCCCAACTTGGATGAGGCGGTTTAACGCCGAGTCCCAAGTATGAAAGTCCCGCTTCCGACAAAATTGTGGCGGAAATGGAAAGAGTAATGGCAACTATGAGTTGGTTTTTAATATTGGGAATAATATGGTGAATGGCAATGTGAAGACCCTTAGCACCTTTAAGCTTTGCAGACTCCACGTAGTCCATCTTTCTAATTTGCAAAAAGCCCGATCTTGACACTCTGGAAAAATATGGAATCCCCATAATTCCCAAAGCTAAAATCGTATTAAAAATCCCGGGTCCCATAACAGACACAAGCATTATTGCAAACAAAACACCCGGCACAGCCATAAGCGCATCTACAAATCTCATTAACACTTCGTCCACTCTGCCGCCCAAATACCCTGCAAGTCCTCCGATTATAAGTCCGAAGATAAGTGCAAAGCCTACGGCACCAAGTGAAAGTAAAAAGGCGATTTGAGATCCTTTCATAATGCGAGAAAAAATATCTCTGCCTAAGTTGTCAGTGCCGAAAATATATTCCGACGACGGCGGACTGAACTTCATACTAGGATTTATGGCATTAGGTTCATGTGGAGTCCAAAAGAAACTCACAACACACATAATTATAAAAAGAGCAATTATTACCTTTCCTATGTTCATTGAAATTCTTCTAACTCTCATTATTCGCCACCTCTTATTCTCGGGTCAATGACTCTATATAAGATGTCTATGACAAAATTAATAAAAATAATCATTGCCGCAACAACTACAACAATAGATTGAATAAGTGGAAAATCACGGCTTGAAACAGACTGAACTATTAGAGATCCAAGGCCCGGAAGTGCAAATACATTTTCAATGACAATACTTCCCCCCACACTTGAAGTTAAAATAATTCCAAGAATTGTAATAACAGGGATAAGAGCATTCCTAAGCACATGGAAATACAAAATCTCGTTAAAAGACCTGCCTTTAACCCTTGCAGTCCTTACATAGTCTCTTCTAACCTGGTCTAAAATAGCCGTTCTAAGATACCTTACTACAGTTGCAATATTTGGAATGGCAATTGAAAGGGCAGGCAAAAAAAACTTGTACAATTTGTCCAATAAATTTCCACCCATGGCATCGTATCCGAAAGTCGGAAAAATATTAAGTTTAACTGAAAATATTAAAATTAAAATAAACCCAAGCCAAAAAGAGGGCACGGATATACCTAATTGAGTCAAAGCGGCAATAAAAGAACTGTACCATTTTCCATCCTTTGATGCTATCCAAATGCCTAAAGGAATCCCTATTAAAATGGTAAGTACCAATGAATATACAGTGAGAAATAAAGTGACGGGAAATCTACTTACAAAAAGATCCTTCACATCAACACCGTATTTCAAACTTCTGCCCATGTCGCCTCTAACTAAGTTTTTAAGCCAAGTAGCATATCTAATATGCATGGGCTTATCCACACCTAATTCCTTTTCAAGTTGGGCTATTTGTTGTTCATCTGCTTCAACTCCCAGGATAATCTCAGCAGGATTTCCCGGGAGTACTTGAAACACTAAAAATATCATTATACTTACAAGTAAGAGAGTAAGTACAACAGATATTAATTTTTTAATTACAAATTTCATCTCATTTAATTACTATATCTTCCAAGTTTAATTTTTGAATAGGATATAGTTTTAATCCTTCCACGCCGTTTCTAACAGCAGTAATAGCATCAGGGTCAACTAAGAATACAGATGCAGCATCTTCAGCAAGTATTCTTTGTGCGTCCTTGTATCTTTGAATTTGAACTTGTTCGTCTGAAGTAGAAGAAGCTTCATTCATAGCAGCGTCAAATTCAGGGTTGTTGTAGTTAATATAGTCGCTCTTATTGTCACTCTTGTATCTTTGAAGCACTTGATTCGGGTCAAGATATCCGACAAATCCTACAATAGTGGATTGGAATTCTCTGCCCTTGTAAACTCTTGTAAGCCATGTAGCAAATTCAATAGGTTCAATCTCAGCGTTAACACCGATTTCAGCAAGTTGTGAAACAAGAACTTCAGCAGTATCCATGTGATACTTGTAATCTGAAGGAACAGTAACAGTCATGTTAAATCCGTTTTCATATCCCGCTTCCTTTAAAAGTTCCTTAGCCTTTTCCACGTCATGTGGGTAAAGATCTGAAAGTTCAACATAGTATTTGGGAAGGGCAGGTGAGAAATTGGAATAAACCTTAGTAGCTTGTCCTAAAGACACAGTCTCAATCAATTCATCGCGATTAATTCCATAGTTTAAAGCTTTACGTACTCGAATGTCGTTAAAAGGTTCAGCATCATTGTTAAGACCTAAGGTTTGAACCAAGTTTTGCGGACCTTCAACAAAAGTAGCGTCCCCTTCCAATTGAGCCTTTTCTTCTTGAGAAAGTCTCGGTGTAATGTCAATATCACCTGACTTAAGAGCCATTACAATTGTTTGTACGTCTTTCATTCTAATTATTTCAAGATTCTTATATGAAGGAATGTGATCTTTCTTATGATAATCATCATTTCTTTCAAGAACCAAAATTTCTCCCGGACTGTATGAAACAAATTTAAAAGGACCTGTACCTACAGGATTAGTATCTTGGTCTTCATAGTCCTTAGGCATAATCGGTTTAAGAGTAAGATAAATAAACTCATTATGCCTTTCACCTAAAGTAACTTCAACAGTATAATCATCAAGAGCCTTAACTCCCTTTATAATTTGAAACTTCGCACTCTTAGGTTCACCTGAAGAGACACCTGCATATTGGTCATAAGTCCAAACCACGTCTTCAGCCTTAAAATCCTTACCGTTGTGGAACTTAACATCTTTTTTCAAATTAAAGACGTAAGTAAGACCGTCATCTGAGACAGTATAACTCTCAGCCAAGTCAGGCACCAAGTCACCCTTTTCATCAGCGTCAAAAAGACCGTCAAAAACTTGATCCATAACAGTTTCAGTATCACCGGCAGTCATTTTGAAAGGATTCATAGAATCAATTTCAGTATACATAGACATTCTGACAGTATCTTTTCTGTCGGATCCGGCTTCTTTTGTGCCGCCCT
The DNA here is from genome assembly GCA_902488815.1 of uncultured Eubacteriales bacterium. Lineage (GTDB taxonomy): Bacteria > Bacillota > Clostridia > Tissierellales > Peptoniphilaceae > KA00134. Next base: position 24,891 of record CABTXP010000021.1, read on the forward strand.
CATTATTTTTCGCGCCACCTGCGCAGCCTACAAGCATCAATGCTGCAAGAGCAGCGGCAACAACTTTCTTAAACAATTTTACTCCTCCTTTTGTATAAAAAAACATTATACATCAGTGCACTCATTTGAATGCATTTACTATTTTTACAAGCATAACATATTATTGTGTAATTTTAAACAAAGAAAGAGAAAGTTTTAAAAAACTTTTACTAAATAGTAATAGTAAAAAATAAATAAATTAATTAAACAAAGAGTAATAAGATAAAAAGTAAGTAAGAACAAAATAAAGCCTAAAAAAATATGAAAAAAAGCGATGGAATAATATAAGAATAAAAATCCGTCAATAAATCAAAATGATGAAGAAAACAAACAAAAAATTAATACAAGCAGCGTTAAAATAAAAAACGCCAAATAAAATTCAGCGCAACAATCAACTATAAAAATATAAACAGAAATTAAAAAATAAAAAAACCTGAGCGAAACTCAGGTCTACATGGAGCGGATGACGAGATTCGAACTCGCGACCCTCGCCTTGGCAAGGCGATGCTCTACCACTGAGCCACATCCGCATCAAACACTATGAGATTATATCATAAACTTTCAAAAAATCAAAGTCTTTTTGGTGGAGGAGAGTGGATTTGAACCACTGAAAGCAGAGCTAACGGATTTACAGTCCGTCCCCTTTGGCCAACTTGGGTACTCCTCCATAAAATCTTGGAGCCGGTGGGAGGACTTGAACCCCTAACCTACTGATTACAAGTCAGTTGCTCTACCAATTGAGCTACACCGGCATTATCATCACTAATTAAATATTTTAAAACCTAAGTTTA
>CABTXP010000022.1 GCA_902488815.1 uncultured Eubacteriales bacterium
GCACCTGTATAATCTACCCAGCTTGTACCATCTTTTTTAAGCCAACCGCACATTCTTTCACTAAAATATGCGGGCGAGCCTTCTGTTACAGTAAATGTTGGATCTTTTACTGTTCCTCCGTATACCGGGATACTGTCTGTATCCGATGTTGCAACGATTTTATTTATTTTTGTACGTGTGTCTGCTGCATATGTTGGTGTTATAACAAATACTTGCAAAATTATTACAACTGCCATCAAAATACTGAATAGTTTTTTACTTTTGATTCTTTTGAATTTTTTCATCTAATACCTCCTATTCTTTTTTCTTAAAATGTTACTCCTCTTCTAAATACTTTTAAGCAAACAAAAAGTGCCTTCTGCTAAAGTCGCAGAAAGGCACTAAAATAAAACCTAATAAAAAGGCGTATGTATTACTTGTCTTGTCTTGTCTTGTCTTGTCTTGTCTTGTCTTGTCTTGTCTTGTCTTGTAACATTTTAACCCACTCCAAAATAATTTGGCAAATTTTTCCAAAAAATAAAAAATTTTCTGAATATATTATATCAAGATTATTTTGTTTTTTACATAATTTTACAAAAATAATTTATATTTTCTAATTATAAAACAAATTTCCGGGAGAAATATAAAAAAATAGAGGCCTTAACCTCTATTTTAATATTCCGAAAGTATATCCGTTGTCTTTAAAGTACTTTATTATTCCCGGCAGTGCATCCACTGTCATTTGTTTGTTGACGGCGTCGTGCATTAAGACCACCGCCACATTGGTGTGAACATTTTTGTTAAGTGAAGTCTCTACATATTCCACCATGCCTTCAGGGGTTGTGGGACGCACTCTCTTTACTTCAGCATCTCCTGAGAGACTGTTCCAATCTATCCACTCTATGCCCATTTTTGAAAGACCTTCGTCAGCGTCGTTAATATTGTCCCAACTCATGTGGCCTCCCGGGTATCTCCACACATGAGACTCAAATTCAGGTCCGAATACTTGTTGCAATCTCTCCTGTACAAGCTTTGCTTCGGAGAGAATATCCAATGTACTTGCAGATCTGTTGGGATAAAGGGAGTCATAGTCGTGGCTGTAACTGTGCAGCGCTATGGAGTTGCCGTTATTTACAATAGCCTTCATAACGGGAATGTTTTTGTCAGTCATATTTCTTCCAACTAAGAAGAAGGTGCCCCTCGCGCCATAGTCTCTTAAAATATTAAGTATTTGAGGCGTAACGGTTCTGTTGGGTCCGTCGTCAAAGGTCAAGAACACAAGTTTGTCCTTGCCTTGATACTCTTTTTCTCCGCGAATATATTGTCTCACGTCTTTGGTGCTGTAGGCGTATTCATTTGCCGTAGTAAGATGAGCATATCCCGGCACAATTTTTCTTTCAAGACTTGTTATGTGGTCCTGGGCAATGGTTGAAAGTTCATTGGCGTCTTTGTAGAAAGGCTCGTCCTGTCTGTAATAGCCTCTCTTCTCTTCCATGATCTTGCCGATGTACCAACGTCCGCTGTTTGCCGTGTATACCGGTTCCTTCTTTTTAAAAGTCTTTGCCAAAAGTGAGTAGGCGACAAAGATAATTAAAAGAGAAAAGACTATTGTCGTTATTCTTCTTCTCCTAAGCTGCCTCTTCCTTTTGGGAGACATTTTTCTCTTCCGTCTTGCCTCTTCTCTGCCTTTGTTAACATCTTTCTTGGGATCAACCCTCTTTTGACGACTTCTCTTGCCTTCAGCTTTTTTCTTGCTTTCAGTTTGTCTTTTGCCGGCACTGCTTCGCCTTTTGTTTTTATCCTGTTTAATTTCAAATTCCGTATCTATTTCAAATGGTTTAAATTCTCTCATAGTATTCCTCTCTGCCATACATTGTACCATAAGTAGGATACAGAATTATAATTATTTAATCTAATAATCTCTCTCAAAATTTACAATCATGTTGTAGAAATAGTGAAGGGTTTCTTCCACTGTCAAATTCTCTCCGAAATTCCTGTCCTTGTCATTAAACATTCCTAAGCCGTAGGCGTAGTACACATAGGGCAGGTCGTCCTTGTTAATGCTTGAGACATTTTTAAACAAGTCTTTGTTGTAAATTTCCGTGTTTAAATTTTTCGGCACGCCTATGTTGTAGGAATGTAAAATCGCCTTCATGCCTTCGTCGGTTCTGACTTTTTTGTCCGGATTTTTCGCATCAAGTCCCAAGTTGTTAAAGACCCACTTATAGTCTTCCAAGGGTATGGGCGAAGAGTTTAACAAGTCGGCCAAATCTTTTTGAGTTACTTCGGCCTTTAAGTCTTTATTTGTAATGCCGATGCCGTAATCTCTTAAAATTTTGATTTCGTCCTTGTACTTTGAGCTGTCCAAGTTGTCATAGGCAAAGTCTTTTTCAAATTCTTCAAAATACTTTGTGCCCCCTGCATTGTAGAGAGGTTTGCCGTCCACAAATGTATAGGCGCAGATAATTTTACCCTCTTGATACAGGAAGACTTTTTTAAAGTTGTCCTCGCTGTAAACTTCTTTTTCAATCTTTTCCATGTCGGCTTCAATGTCCGTCGAAGGAGCCTTTGCCGTGGAGAAATTTTTGTAAAAGCTTTCAACGGCTTTTGTCGCATTGTTTACGGACAATGATACAGATTCATTAAATACAGGCTTTCCTGCCGCAATTCTCACGAATGTCAGAGCGCTTTGATACTCGTCACTCCTTACATAGCCGTCGTAATTTACTTCTTCTCCGATTTCGGGAGCCTTTTCCGTTACAAATTTTTTGCCGATTTCTATAGCTTCCTTCGGGTCAAGAGTGCCTTTCTTGTCACTGTTTAAAAAGTTTGAGTACTGTACTAAATCCAAATTTTTACCGTCAAAGGCCGCACTTTTGTAGTTGTCCCCAATTTTGTAGTCAAAACTTAGGACATATTGGTCAAATCTTTGGGAGTTTAGGTTTTCATTTGAAATGTTTTCAGATTTGAATCCGAAAAGTTTTTCCGCCTTTTCTTTCCCTTCTTCAAAGGTCTTAAGTCCGTCCACCTTTTTTATAGCGGCAAGTTCCGTCTTTGTAAGTCCTGCCTCTGCGCTTTTGGCATTGTCCATGGCACCTTCCGACTTGTAATAGTTGTAGGTCTTTTCAAAAAATTCCCCTGTCTCTCCGTTTAAATAAAGGTCAGGTCTAACTATGGAAACTACTTCCTTAAACTCTTCTTTTTCCAAGTCGCTTACACTGTAGTATCCCTTAACCAAGGGTCTGTTTTCTTTAAAGGCTTTTATTGCTTCGTCACGAGACATTTTACAGTCTTTAAAGGCATCGTCTTTATTTATGACAGATGTCCTTGGTCTATCAAAGTTAACAAGCTTTAAAGTGCTGTCAAATCTCATTGTAATGTCGTCACCCATTACAGGTATGTCACTAACATATCTTTTAAAGCCCACGTTGTAGTGTTTGTTGTTCGTCTCAAGGTCAATGTCTGAAAGCTTATATGTAACTTTGTCCGTGACAAGTTTTTTAAGATAATCTTCCGCCTTTTTTGTAACTTCACTTTCGGTGTAAAGCTTTTTAGACACGCCTTCAACGGCTTCTCCGTCACTATAGTATTGCACCGGGATATCTCCCATGGCATAAACCGTCTCGTATTTGTAAGGCTCGGAGGTGTTCTCCCATCTGTATTGATCCGTCGTAACGCCCTCTTCATTTGAGGTGTCGTAGTAAAAGTTTTCGTAGTCGTCCCCTATGCTAAAAAGTTCCTTCATCTTTACCACATTTTCTTTGTTCACCTTTTCAATGCTCGCCTCTTTCGTTTCCGCTTGAGTAGTTCCTCCGCAGTTTATTAGGCAAAGTGCCATTGTAATAATAAGCACTGCCGATATTATTCTTTTCATGTTCTCCCCTCCTCTTTGGTTTAAGTGTATCAAATTAAATTAGTGAATATGTAACAAATTTATTAAAATTGTGTGATAATAGTAGTTAATTAAGATTTATATTATAAGGAGTAAAAGATGATAAGTGTTAACGATATAAGTGTTATATTTCCCGACAAGGTTTTGTTTGATGATGTAAACTTACAATTCACGCCGGGCAACTGCTACGGCATCATCGGAGCAAACGGCGCGGGAAAGTCCACTTTTTTAAAAATTTTATCAGGTGAGAAGGAGCCCTCCACAGGCACCGTCTCCATTTCAACTAACAGTCGTATGTCAAAGCTTGCCCAAGACCACTACGCCTATGACAACTACAGCGTAATCGACACGGTTATTATGGGAAACAAAAGGCTTTACGACATTGGCAAAGAAAAAGACGCCATTTACATGAAGGAAGACTTTACAAATGAAGACGGCATGAGAGCTGCCGAATTGGAACAGGAGTTTCAAGAGTTAGGCGGTTGGGAAGCTGAAAGTGAAGCCTCCGCCCTCTTACAAGGCTTGGGCATACCCACGGAAGTTCACAACGACCTTACAGGTTCTTTAATTGAGTCGGCGAAGGTAAAGGTGCTTTTGGCACAAGCCCTATTCGGAAGCCCTGACATACTTCTACTTGACGAACCTACAAACGGTTTGGACTTAAAGGCTGTGAGATGGCTTGAAGATTTCTTGCTTGAATTTGAAAAAATTACAATTATCGTAAGCCACGACAGGTATTTCTTAAACGAAGTATGTACTCATATGGTGGACATTGACTTCGGCAAAATAAATATGTTTGTAGGCAACTACGACTTCTGGTACGAGTCTTCACAACTTGCCCTTCAAATGGCAAAGGACCAAAACAAGAAGAAGGAAGAAAAGATTAAAGAGCTCCAAGCCTTTATTCAAAAGTTCTCCGCCAACAAATCCAAGTCCCGTCAAGCCACTTCACGTAAAAAACTTTTGGACAAGATAACTCTTGACGACATTAAGCCTTCCACCAGAAGGTACCCCTTCGTGGGATTTACATTGTCCCGTGAACCGGGCAACGAAATTTTGGAAGTGGAAGACCTAAGCGTTGAAAAAGACGGCAAAAAAATTATCGACTCTCTAAGTTTCAGAGTGAGCAAGGGCGATAAGATTGCCTTTATCGGAAATGAAATTGCAATTTCAACTTTGTTTGAAATACTTGTGGGAAATGATGAGGACTACGAGGGCAAGTTTAAGTGGGGACAAACAATAACCTATGACTACTTCCCCAAGGACAACAACAGCTACTTCCAAGACAAGAAAATAAACTTAATTGATTGGCTGAGACAGTTCTCCGAAGAACAAAGCGAAATTTTTATAAGAGGCTTCTTAGGCAAAATGCTTTTCTCGGGAGATGAAACTGCAAAAAGCGCCGACGTTCTCTCCGGAGGGGAAAGAGTGAGGATGATGTTCTCAAAGATGATGATCAACCCCACCAACCTTTTGATCTTCGACCAACCCACCAACCACCTTGACTTGGAATCAATTACATCAGTGAACAACGGCTTAACTGCATACAAGGGCAACATTCTCTTTACGTCCCACGACCATCAACTTATAGACACCGTTGCAAATCGCATAATAGACATTGCGGACGACGGCACATACATGGACTTCCCGGGCACTTACGAAGAGTACTTGGAAAAATATAAGATGTAAAAAAATAAATCTCACCTACTTATTCAGGTGAGATTTTTTGTTGTCATTATTATTGTCTTTCCGGTGCTACCAAAGCAAGGAGAGTGAAAAATTCAAGCCTGCCAAGGAGCATGAAGAATGAAAACATAAGCTTGTATCCGCCGCTGAAAAACAAAAAGTTTTGCGTTGGACCGACTTTTCCAAATCCCGGTCCTACATTTGAAAGCATAGTCATCACAGAAGATGTGGCGCTGACAAAATCAAGGCCGCTTAGAGATACAATAGCCGAGCCCAAGACAAGAACTATAATGTAAACGCCCATAAAGGCGGCTATTCCGAATACAACTTCGTCACTTAAATTTCTCCCGTTTATTTTTATCGGCTCAACGGCATTGGGGTGTATAACTTTTATAATTTCTCTTCTAATAAGCTTTGCCATGACCACAATTCTTATTACCTTCATGCCACCTGCAGTAGATCCTGCACAGGATCCTATGAAAAATAAAATATATAAAATAAATTTTGAAAAGACAGGCCACAGTTCATAGTCGGCGCTGGCAAATCCGGACGTTGAACTAATAGATGTAACTTGAAAAGCGGAATCTAAAAAAGATTTTCCGAAACTGCCGTAGCCGCTCACAAATAAATCAACGCCAATTAAAATTATTGCCGTGGCTATTATCGAATAGTAGCATCTAAACTCTTCATCTATAAAAATATTTTTAAATTTGCCCTTTAGCAAGTAATAATACATTGTAAAGTTGGTTCCGCAAAGAACCATAAATATAATCATTACAATTGGAATATAAACTCCATTTACGCTCATTAAACTGTCTTTGTAAGATGAGAAACCTCCCGTGCCCACTACTCCGAAAGTGTGGACAACGGAATCAAATAAAGTCATTCCTCCGATTTTAAGCAGAGTTATTAAAATAACCGTTATGCCCATGTAAATTATATAGAGCCTTTTTGCCGTTTCACTCATCTTAGGTTCAATTTTACCTGCCACAGGTCCCGGAGTTTCCGCTTTAAATATTTGAAAACCTCCTACGCCTAATTTAGGCAAAAGAGATAAGGTGAATACAAGTATACCCATGCCGCCCATCCAGTGAGTTACGCTTCTCCAAAGGACTATTGACTTATCCAATATACTTATATCAGGTATAATACTTGCTCCCGTTGTGGTAAAGCCTGAGACAATTTCAAAAAAAGCATCTATATAAGTAGGCACACTATTTGACAAGTATAGCGGCAACGCTCCGAAAAGGGCTGCAAAAATCCAACCCAATGATACAATCAAAAGTCCGTCTTTAGGGCTGAGCCTTCTGCTTTTTGCCGTTATAAATCTTGTGAACACTGCAAAAACCAACATAATTCCAATAGTAATTAGAAAGGAAGTAAGAGAGGCCTCGTTATTAAAATATGCAATAAGTAGGGAAGGAATCATAAAAATTGTTTCGATTCCCACCAGAAAACCTATTATTCTAATTGCCACCGAATAATTCATTTAAAAAATCCCTCTTCTTTTTCTTTTCATTGTAAAATATGGACTTTAAAGTTTGGATATTTTCATGAGTGCAAAATACAACAACTCGATCCCCCGGCATTAAAACAGTATTGCCGTTGGGAATAAAAGCTTTGCCGGATCTTACAACGGAAATTAAAAGTATTCCCTTGGGGAGATTTAAGTCCATAATTTTTTTATTTAAAATTTTAACTCCCTCTTTAACTAAAATTTCAGTAAATTCGGCATCTCCGTCAAGCATAAGGTTTACAGACAACGACCCTGAACCTCTTATTATTCTTAAAATCTCACTTGCAGTAATAAACGATGTGTTAAAAGCACCGTCAAGAGACAGTTTTTCAAGAATTTGATTAAAGTTGGGGCTGGAAATCTTGGCAACGGATTTGTAAATACCCATCTGTTTGGCGGAAAGAGCCATGAGCAAATTAGATTCATCAATACCTGTTGCGGCAACAAAGGCGTCGTTGGTGTCCATCATCTCTTCTTGAAGAAGTGTGAAGTTGGTGCCGTCGCCATGAATAATAGTCGCATTGGGCAGACGTTCTTTTAATTTCATACATCTATCCTTGTCACGTTCTATTATCGTCGTGTCAATTTTATCTTCCTTTAACAAAAGGCCAAGATATAGTCCTAACTTTCCGCCGCCTAAAATCATAACCTTTTGAACCGTTCTTGACTTTCTTATGCCGGAATGTTCCGCGTCAAATAAATCAATGTCTTCCCTTCGTCCGCAGATGAGTACAACGTCGTTTTCTTCTAGGACCGTTGAACCATAGGGAATAATAGTCTTGCCGTTTCGAGAAACCGCCGCAATTAAAAGATCATCAAAATCTTCCAAGTTTTTTATTTCTCTGCCCACAAAATTTTCGTCCGTTTGAATATTAAATTCAGCAAGCTTTACCTTGCCCCCTGCAAACTCATCTGTCATTAAAAGATATTTTTTAAGCAAGTATTTTTCAATATTGACAGCAGTTGCATAGTAGGGGTTGATAATGTGATCTATCCCCAATTCGTCAATGATAAATCCAACTTGTTTGTGATATTCCGGGTTTGTTACCCTTGCGATGCATTTGTCGCAGCCTAATTTTTTTGCAACGGTACAAATAAGTACATTAGCTTCATCTGACGTTGTAGTTGCAATTAACAAATCATAACTTGAAATTTCAAGCTCTTTTAAGACATCAAAGTCCAGACCGTTTGCGTGAACAGTCAAAACATCTAAGTATGAACTGATATCGTCAATTACTTTTTCCGATTTATCAACTACTGTAACATCATAATTTTCCATGGAAAGGGCGGAGGACAATCTTGAACCTAATTTCCCCGCACCTACAATTATAGCTTTCATAAGTACCTCGTCTTTATTTTAATATTAAAAGTGTTCTTTAAATTTTTCTATTAATACATTCTATCATAAGACATTCCTTTTTCCCTTAAATCCTTGGATAAAAATTTCCATTAAAAAACCCCAACCTCCGTGTACCGGATTTCGGGGTTCATCATTTATTAAAAACTCTTGTGAATTGTTTTATTAGTATTGTAATCGTAATAAGTGAGCATATTATTTGAAACACTTGCTGACTTTACATCAATGTTGCCCTTACCTTTCGCAACTATATTTTGATTTTCGTCAAAGACCAAGAGATTATCTCCCTTGTCAAAAGTTGCAAATACATATCCTCCTTCTCTCTTAAGTCCTGTAAGGCCTCCTGCTTTGTTTAGCTTTTTGCCCTGTCCGTTAAACAAAGCTCCGCCTTCTTTCGAAGTCTTATAGTAAATATTGTTTCCCAAAACAGTGAAGACCATCGGATCCCATTTGCCGGCAGGTACTTCCAAAAGTTTTGTGTTTTCTCCCGAAAGTACATCTAAGTAATTGATAACTTTTTTATCTTCAAAGGTCAAAGTGTAATAGAGCTTGTTTCCGTCAAATACATAGTCGCTGCTGTTTCCCATTGTATCAATGTCCGCAACTTCAAAAAGTTTTCCATTTTCTAATTTTGACACCGCTATGTGGGAGTTTGCTCTGTTGTTGCCTGCCAAGTAATAAGTGTCTCCCACTTTTGCCATAATGTTGTATTCTACTACTCCTTGACTGTAGTCGTTTAAATTTATTTCATTCGCCTGTGATTTGACCTTTGAATTTATTTCCAGGCCTCCGATTCTTGTAAATTTGTATTCCCAATTAAATTCGTCCCGGCAAAATCTCCATGTCAAAGGAAAGTAGGTGACGTCTCTAAATAACAACAGAGGATATTCTTCCCTTTCATTGTCTATTGCTTTGTTATTTACCACAACTTTGTAGTTCATAACAGTTGCTGTGCCCTGATCTTTGTTCCTTTTACCTTCATAGTGGTAATAGTCGCCCACAGCCATATTATTATCCACAAATAATGTCTTGGAACTGTTGTCCCAATTAGCAGAAATTCCCAGAAATCTTGAATTTTTATATGTCATGGGAAAATATGTTATGTCCTTGTATACAATGGGCGGATACTTATTGTATTCTTTTTCCATTTCAATATTGTTAAGTGCAACTCTGAACTTGGGTATTGTGACATTTACTTCTTTTGCTTCAACCTTATTCATCATAAAAAACATAAGTACCAAGGTTAAAATTATATATCTCTTCTTCATTTGTTCCTCCTTAAGCTTATTATATAAAATTTTAATTAATATGTGTCTTTACAAAACAAAAAAACCGCGGTTTCCCACGGCTTTTGTGTGTATAGATATATAGGTTACATATTTCTAAGTTTTCTAAGCATCATCTTTTGTTCAACGGACGCTACAAGTCTTCTGGTGTATGAGACTGTGTCCGGGTTGACACTTATTGATGTGATGCCCGCTTCTACCAAAAATTCTGCAAATTCAGGATATTGGCTTGGTCCTTGGCCGCAAATTGAGCAGGTAATGCCTTCTTCATTTGCAGCATTTATTAAAATTCTGATTGCTGATTTAACAGCTTCATTTCTTTCGTCAAAGTAGCCCATGTTGTTTAGAACTTCGTTGTCTCTGTCTGCGCCCATTACAAGTTGTGTAAGGTCGTTGGAGCCGATTGAAAAGCCGTCTACTTCTTTTGCGAATTCTTTTGCTTCAAACACTACTGAAGGTACTTCCGCCATTATCCAAATTTTAAAGTTTTTACTTCTTACAAGTCCTTCATCTGCCATTATGCCTTTTACGGTGCGAAGTTCTTCAACTGTTCTTACGAAAGGAAGCATTACAACTACATTTGTAAGTCCGTATTCTTCTCTTACTTTTTTAATTGCCTTGCATTCAAGTCTGAAACCTTCTTCGTATTCAGGTGAGATATAACGTGATACGCCTCTCCATCCGATCATCGGGTTTTCTTCGTGAGGTTCCACTTCGTCTCCGCCTTCTAAGTCTCTAAATTCATTTGTTCTGAAGTCGCTCATTCTAACTACTAATTGACGAGGATATACTGTTTGAGCTACTTCTGAAATGCCTTGTGCAAGTTTTTCAATCATAAGGTCCCCTTGGCCTGTCTTTAATAGATACATTGGGTGAGAGCCGATCATATTTGTAAATATAAATTCAGTTCTCATAAGGCCTATGCCGTCAAAGGGAAGGTCTTTGTATTTCTTTGCAAGGTCAGGTTGTCCTAAGTTCATGTAAATTTTAGTTGCCGTTATAGGAGCCGATTCCTGTACGGATACGGTAGCTGCGCCTTGCGTTGCAGTTTCAGCCGGTTTTTCTTCTTCAAGTACGGAGCCTTCATATACAACGCCTCTTGTTGCGTCAACTGTTACTTCCATGCCGTTTTTCAAAACTGAAGTTCCGTTTTTAGATCCTACTATACATGGAATACCAAGTTCTCTTGATACAATTGCCGCGTGACAAGTTCTGCCGCCTTCGTCGGTTACAACTCCTGCGCATTTTCTCATTGCAGGTACCATTGCAGGGAATGTCATTGTAGTAACTAAAATGTCCCCTTCTTCAACTGAGTCGATTTCTTCCATGTCTATAATGTTTCTGACTTTTCCTCTGCCTATTCCCGGTGCTGCGGGAAGTCCCTTTGCAATTTGTTTTAACAATTTACTGTCTCCTTTTGGCGTTTCAACTTTTTTAGGTGCTTCTTCTTTTGCTTCTTCTATTTTTTCAACTGTTGTGTCTTTAATTGTTGTAATAGGTCTTGATTGTAAAAAGTAAAATTTCTTTGTATCTCTGTCAAAGCCCCATTCAGTGTCTTGAACTTTGCCATACATTTGTTCTACTTTCATTCCCATTTCAATAAGCTTTTGAAGTTCTTCAGGCTTTAAACATTCTTTAGAAACATATTCTTCGCCTAAAACTTCAGCCACAGGTCTTTCTTCCGTGCCTACGCCTTCTGCCTTGTCAACTACCATTGTGTTCTTTTCAGCAATGTGTCTTTCCACAACTTTTTTTGTTCTCTTGTCTACAATGTATTCATCAGGAGTAACTGTACCTGAGACAACGGCTTCGCCAAGTCCCCATGATGCGTTGATCATAAGTTCCTTTTTGTTGCCTGTAATTGGATTTGCTGTAAACATAACTCCGGACTTTTCACTTCTCACCATCATTTGAACTACGACGGAAAGAGCTACGTCAAAGTGATTGAAGTTTTGTTTTTCTCTGTAGTAAATTGCCCTTGCTGTCCAAAGACTTGCCCAGCACATACGTGCGTGCTTTACAAGTTCTTCTTCCCCTTTAATGTGAAGGTATGTATCTTGTTGACCTGCAAAAGATGCATCGGGAAGGTCTTCCGCCGTTGCCGATGAACGCACGGCAACTTCCAAGTCTTCTACTCCCACTTTTTCTTTAAATTCTCTATAAGCTCTAATAATTTCTTCTTCGATTTCAGGTTTAATCTTGGCATTTGTAAGTTTGCCTCTAATTTGTTCTCCGGCTTCCGTCAATTTTTTTGTATCATCAACGTTTAGTGTCGACATAATATTTTTTACTTCATTTTGCAAATCGGCATATTCGACAAATTCATTATATGCTTGTGCCGTAACACAAAATCCCGGCGGCACCGGCAGCCCGAAGGATGTAAGTTCGCCAAGGTTTGCGCCTTTGCCCCCTACAAGTCCCACATCGTCTTTAGAAATTTCTTCAAACCATTTAATATACTTATAACTTGACATATATCCTCCTTGTTTCGTAATTATTATAGCACATAGTTTTAATTAGCTACACTATTTTTTAATTCTTTTATAGAAAGTGTCGTAATTTTATTAACATCAAGTTTAAGCTCTTTAATCACATCTATAATTTCTTCTTCAGATCTCCCTTCAATCTCGGCGTAGGATATCCAGCCTTGCCACCTGTCAAGGTCGAAGCGCAGACCTTTGTATGAATATGAAGTGCGATGCTTCTTAAATCTCTCCACCTTGTCAAAGCCCATGAGTTTTAAAATATTTATAAGCTCCTCTACGCTGTCAACCGTGACGGTATGCTCCAAATTTTCTCTCACCGATTTACTTTCAACTCTCTCTTTAAAAGTAAAATAAATTTTTTCTTCTCCCCTTACTTTGTCCTTAGTCTTTCTAATGCGAAGGTAGCCTTTCTTTTCAGGTATGGGCATGATACTTGAGTCGATTAAAATATTTTCCTGCTCTTCTTCTGATATAAATTCCCCTTTTGATTTTAAAATCTCTTCAACCTTCTCCACATCTTCCAAAAGTTTTACTTCAATTTCTCTTTCCATAATTCCTCCTAAAAAAATAATCCCGTAGAGGGACTATTTATATATGAGCACAGGTTTAAAGTCGATAAAGTCACTTGCGACACACCTGTACTCCACATTATTTATTTTTTCATTTACTGCAAACTTATGGCCTTCCGCATGTAGATGACCGTAAATGCACATGTCAATATTGTTTTCTTCCAACACCTTTGCAAATTCGTTGGGGCTTTTGTCTTGATTAAAGGGGGGATAGTGAAGCATAAAAATTCTGTATTTACATTCACCTTTAAAAGATTTAATAGAATTTTCCATGCGAAGTATCTCCCTTTTAAATATTACTTCATCGGACTCGTCAAATCCCGACACGTCCTTTGAGGTCCAACCTCTCGTGCCGAATATGGCCACATCGTCGTGGAGGAATGAGGAGTTGTTTAAAAAAGTAATAGTCTTTAAATTTAAATCTGTGAGTTTTTTAATACTGCTCCACCAATAGTCGTGATTGCCCTTGGTAATAACTTTTTTGCCCGGCAAGTTGTCAATGCGTTCCAAGTCTTCTCTCGCATCACTTAGCTTTAAAGCCCAACTCACATCTCCCGGTATTAAGACCAAGTCCTCTTCTGTTACTATTTCTCTCCAATTATTAAAAATTGTAAAGTCGTGATTTATCCAATTGTCTCCAAAGACGTCCATAGGTTTTGTGCCTAAGGAATCCAAGTGAAGATCTCCAACTGCAAAAATCATACTCCCTCCAAATTTACCAAGTTATAGGGGATGTTTTCCCTGTCTAAAATTTCCCTTTCTCTGTTGCCGTGAGTAAAGATAATAAACTGTCTTTCCTCTTTTGCAAGATACTTTAAGACTTCTCTCAGCCTCTTTTCATCATACTCTACAAAGCCGTCGTCTAAAATCATGGGAATATTTTTTTCAAAAGGCTTTAAAAGTGCCAGCCTGAAGGCGAAGTACAGTTGATAGAAGGTGCCCTTTGAAAGGTCCATGCTTTTGACATACTTGTCCTTTTCCCTGTCATAGACTGTCAAATTAAATTCCTCGTCCATAAATACTTTTTCATATCTTCCCAAAGTAATGGCTGCAAAAATTTCTTCCAAAGTTTGTTTAAAGAGAGGCGTGTTTTCCTTTGTAATTTTGCCTTCAAAGGTGTCCATAGTTTGAAGGGCAAGTTCCAAGGACCTTTTTTCAAAGAGAAGTTTCTCAAGCTTTTCTTGTTCCAAACTCAGCTCTTCCTTTGCCCATCTCACCTTTTTAAGGTCCACTTCATGTCTGTCCAAAATTTCTCTCTTGCTGCCAAGCTCCCCTTCAGCCCTTCTGAACTCTTCAAAAGAATCATCTTCTGTGGGAGCAAAGGGTGTGTAGAATTTATTTAAGTCCTTTAATATTCCGTCGCCGATTAAGTTTTTATTTTTTTCAATTAAAATCTTAATGGCCATGGTAATTTTAGTGACCGGATTATCTCTTTCTTGAGCCGAGCGCAGCTCTTCCAAGTTTTCTACGTTTCTGTTTTCAAAAATATCTGAGAGTCTTTTGTCCACTTCGGAGATTATCGTCTCAATTTTTTTAATCTGTGACCCGTTGTCTATGCCCTTTTGTTTAAGCTCGGCAATTTGAGCGTGCTTCAGATTTTCTCTCTCACGTCTTCTATACATTTCTCTTTCCAGCTCGCGAACTGTGGAAAAGTTGTAGAGCTTCGCCATTTCCATCAAAGCCCTCACGGCCTTGGTTTTTTCTTCTTCCTTGCCCTGTTCTTCCGAATTAATTTCTTTAAGCTTGTCGGAAGTCTTCTTTTTAGCAGCGGAGTAAACAATGACTTTTGCCACGGAATAAATAATTATTAATACTGCCGGAATGAAAATCGTAAGGTAAGAAACATTTTTAAATAAATAGTAAAGTGCTCCGCCTATTACCATAAGTGCCGCAGCAATGCCGATAAATGTGTAGTACTTCTTGACATACTTGCCCAAGTCCTTTTCGTTGTTCTTGGCATCTATTTTTTCTAAAACTTTTTCCGGCTCTTCTCCCTTTGCAATTTCCATAAGCCGGTTAAACTTAATGTAGTCTTTTTCAAAATTCTCATCAATTTCAGGCGTTTCAATATTTTCTTCCTGTAAAGACGTGAGCTTTTCTTTTAAACCGTCCCTCTTTATAGAAAGTTCCAAAGCCTCTTCATAGTCCTTGTACTCTTCCAAGTCGCAGTTTTTAAGCTCTCTTTTTAAGGCACTGATCTTCTTCGTGTTTTCATAGACTTCATCATAAATCTTTTGAGCATCAATGTACTCTTTGTTTTTCTTTTTATTTTCCAAAACCTTTATTTGAGATTTTAGATCCGCAACTTCTTCTTCGGCCTTTTCATATTTTTCAATGTCCATGCCTGTCTTTATAATTTCGGAAAGCTCCGCCACTCTAAGTGCCGACGTACCGATTTTGGATTTTTGTCTTCTCTCCGTGCCCAGGTCATCTAATTTTCTTTGAAGACTCTCCCTTGCACTTTGAAATGAAACTCCTTCAGACTTTGTGGAGTAAAAGTTTCTCAGCTTTTCCGTAATTTCCATTTTCACATCGGGAGACGATGGCAAGTTAAGCATCAGCGCCGTACTTTCGTAAAGCTCCTTGCTCATCTCGAAAAATTTTGCCCCCGGTTGCTCCACCTTGGAATTTTCGTAAGAAATTATTTTCTCCGTCACATCTTCTCCCGTGGAAATGTCCGTGACTTTTACACTGCCCTTGGTGAGATTAAAGTCCTTATCTATGCGGTAAGTATCCTCGTCTTCAAGTTCTATGTAGCCGCCGAAACCCTCTCCTGTCCAAGGCTTGTATGATTCCGCCGCAACTTCAAAACTTCTTCTCTTTGTACTGGTTGAAAAACCGTAAAGCACTCCTCTTATAAAGGAAAAAATCGTGCTTTTCCCCGATTCGTTGGGGCCGTGAACTATATTAACCCCGCCTTTTAAATCTATTTTCTTTTTATTTAATTTTCCGAAATTATCTATGTAAATCGTCTTAAATTTCAATTTATCCTCCGAAAATTGCCTCTAACCCAATAAGTAGAGCTCGCTTGGCTTCCGGTGTGCCCTCTTCTTTAAGTAGGGAAATAAATTCTCCTACACCGTTATCTCTATTGTTTTCAAATAATTCTTCTATGTCAAATTCAGGTTCACGTTCCGAAACTACTTCCACATAAAAATTGTCTCTGTAAATTTCCGGTTCAAAATTATTTACATTGTAGTAGGGACTTCTGCCTGTTAAGACAATTCTTACAATATTGTCCCTGTTTTCTTCGGCAACGGCTTCAATTTTCGACATAATATCTTTAATGCTTAAGCCTTCGCAACTTATTTCTTTAACTACAATACTTCTGATGTTGCACTCCATGTACTCCACACTTCCGTCGTCGTAAAGGACCACGCCATGGGGATATACTTCTTTAAATGCCAAGGGTTCCGGACTGCCTGCATAAAATGCGTTTTCCGAAACCTGCTCTCTCTTGTGCACATGAGAGAGTGCTACATAGTCAAACTTTTTAAGCTTGTCCAAATTTAATTTTAAATAATCACTTTTATCAATGCCTGAGTGAATGAGCAAAATATTTGTGCAGCTGTCTAAAATATATTCTTCCTTCAGCTGAAATTCTTCCTGATAGAAGTCTTTCTTCCAGGCAAAGCCGTGGATCCTCACATTTTGTTCGGGAAAGTCAAAGTAAGTGTGTCTGTCTTCTTTAAATACATAGTGCTCTTTCTCCATCATCTTGTATGGGGAGTTATCCGAATAAAAATCGTGGTTTCCCGGCGCAATTACTACAGCAGTTTTTTCAAGAGCGGAGAGAATTTCCATCAACTTCATTGTGTCCTTTTTGGTGAATTCGCTTTTTTCAAAAAGGTCTCCACCTATTAATAAAAAATCCGCTTCTTTTCCGTTTGCAATGTCAACTATATTTTCAAGGCTCTTCCACAAGTCCTTTCGCCTCAGCTCCGCCACCTCGGTGGAGTTAAAGACGCCGGTGAAAGTCTTTTCTAAATGTAAGTCACCTGTGTGAATAAATTTCATCTAACCACAACCTTGTTTCTAAGTACTCCTATACCTGCAATTTCCACATCTACTATGTCTCCGTCTTTTAAAAACTTATTGGGAGTAAATCCTGCCCCCACGCCTTGAGGAGTGCCTGTAAAAATTATATCTCCCGGCTTAAGTGTAACCATGGAGGATAAATTTTCAATTAAATAGTCTACATCAAATATCATGTCCTTGGTATTTGACTTTTGACGATACTCTCCGTTTACACGAGTGGAAATTTTTAAATTCTTATAGTCAATGCTTTCGTCTTTTACAATAAAGGGACCCATGGCTGTAAAACCGTCTAAGCTCTTTCCCATAAGCCACTGCCTGTGATCTCTTTGAAGTCTTCTCTGTGAAAAGTCGTTGCCGCAGGACAGTCCGAAAATGTATTTGTGAGCATCTTCTCTCTTAATATTTTTGCCTTCCTTGCCTATTACAATTACAAGTTCACCTTCGTAGTCAAGTTCCTCTGCAAATTTTTTATCTACAACCAGGTCTTCGTTGTGACCTGTACATCTATTTGTAAGCTTGGTGAAATATATTGGTACCTCCGGTATATTTGTCTCCTTGTCAATGCCCTTTACCTCATTTAGGTGTCCCATGTAGTTTTTGCCGACACAGATGGGATTTCTGAAAGGCACGGGTATGGGAGGAAGTACCGTTAAATTTTTTAAATCTTTTACAACATTTCCATGTTCAACTAATTCTTCCAAGTTATAGTATTGGCTATATCTTATAAAGTCCGAAAGGGTTTCAATATTTTCGTCGTAAAATTTTCCTATTGAATTGGATAGGTTTATAACTTTGTCATTAGCCGCAACTCCGAAAAATATATCGATTCCACATTTGCCTGTAAAAAATTCATATCTCATGTCTTTCACCTCCTCTTAATTATACTAAAAAAAGCCCCGGATTTAAAACCCGAGGCCTTTAAAATTATCTTAGTCTATTTCAGCTTTTAATGCTTTTTCTTTTTTAATAAGTTCAGTTAACTTAGGAACTACTGCATTTAAGTCGCCTACAATACCAAGGTCTGCAACTGTAAATATAGGTGCTCCGTCGTTTTTGTTAACTGCTATGATTAAATCTGATTCTTCCATACCTGCCAAGTGTTGGATAGCTCCTGAAATACCAAGTGCGAAGTAAAGTTCCGGTCTAACGGTCTTACCTGTTTGTCCAACTTGACGGTCTTTTTCGATCCATCCTGCATCAACTGTAGCTCTTGAAGTTGAAACTTCTGCTTCCAGTTCGTCTGCAAGTTCTTGAAGAATTGAGAATCCTTCAGGTCCGCCGATTCCACGTCCGCCTGATACAAGAATTGCAGCTTCTGTAATGTCTTTCTTCTTATTTTCAAGTTTAAGAATTTCTTTAATCTTAACGTTCATGTCAGCAGGTGTGAAGTCAATTTTTTCTTCAATGATTTCGCCTTTTCTGCTTTCGTCTTTTGCAAGAGCTTGCATAACGCCCGGTCTAACTGTAGACATTTGAGGTCTGAAGTCTTCGCAAAGGATTGTAGCCATTAAGTTTCCGCCGAATGCAGGTCTTGTCATTAGAAGGTTTTTAGATTCTTCGTCAATTTCAAGTCCTGTACAGTCAGCTGTAAGTCCTGTATGAATTCTTGCAGCAAGTCTCGGTGCTAAATCTCTACCGATTGAAGTTGCTCCGTAAATTGCAATTTCAGGATCATATTTTTTAACTAATTCATATATAGCTTTTGTATATGGTTCAGTTACATATTCTTTTAATATTTCGTCTTCAACTACCAAAACTTTGTCAGCGCCGTGTTGAATTAAAGTTTCAGCTTGATCTTTGATACCTTTTCCGCCAAGTAGCATGGCAACTACATCTTGTCCAAGTGCATCTGCAAGGTCTCTTGCTTTGCCAAGGAGCTCCATACCAACTTTTTGAAGACGTCCATCTCTTTGTTCTATAAATACAAATACATCTTTACTCATTTAATATCACTCCTGTTTAGATAATGAATTTTTCTTTCATCTTAGCAACAATAGCTTGAGCAGCTTCGTCTGCAGTTAAGTCAGTTAGAAGCACTCCCTTGCCCTTACCTTGTTTCGGGTAGGATTTTTTAACCTTTGTAGGTGATCCTTTTAGTCCCATGTTTGATTCATCAAGTTTGTCTTTAATGTCTTCATATCCAAGAACTTTGACTTCTTTTTGGAAAGCGTCAAATACTTTACCAACTGACATGTATCTCGGTTCAGCTACTTCTTGAATAGTAGTGATTAGGCATGGCATTTCAACTTCGATCATGTGGTATCTGTCTTCGAATTGTCTCTTAATAGTAAGAGTTCTTCCGTTAACTTCTACGCCTTCAGCATATGATACTTGAGGTATTCCCAAGTGTTCTGCGATTTGCGGTCCTACTTGTGCAGTATCTCCGTCTATAGCTTGACGTCCTGCTATTACAAAGTCATAATCCAAGTGTTCTATTGCAGCAGTGATTGTGCATGATGTAGCCCAAGTGTCGGCTCCACCGAAAACTCTGTCTGTTACTAAAACAGCTTCGTCAGCGCCCATTGCCAAAGCTTCTCTAAGTGCAAGATCAGCTTGGGGTGGTCCCATTGACAATACAGTAACTACTGTGTCAGGATTTTCGTCTTTAATTCTTAAAGCAACTTCAAGTCCTGCCTTGTCGTCAGGGTTGATTATACTCGGCACACCGTCTCTAATTAGAGTATTAGTTACGGGGTCCAATCTTACTTCGTTTGTATCCGGTACTTGCTTAATGCAAACTAATATTTTCATCTATTATTCCTCCAATTATTTAACGCCCATCCAGCCGGCGATAACCATTCTTTGAACTTCTGAAGTTCCTTCATAGATTTCAGTTATCTTAGCGTCTCTCATCATTCTTTCAATTGGGTAGTCACGTGTGAATCCGTATCCACCGTAAAGTTGTAGACATCTTCTGGTAACGTCACTTGCAGTTTCAGCGGCAACAAGTTTTGCCATAGCTGCTAAATGACTGAATGGTTCTTTGTGTTGTTTAGCATCAGCTGCTCTGTAAACTAAAAGTCTTGCAGCGTCAACTTTTGCTTGCATATCGGCAAGTTCAAATTGAGTGTTTTGGAATTGAGAAATTCTTCTGCCGAATTGTTTTCTTTCAGAAGTGTATTTAACAGTTTCATCAATAGCACCTTGAGCAATACCTACAGCTTGTGCAGCGATACCAATACGTCCGCCGTCAAGAGTCTTCATTGCAAGACCGAAGCCCTTGCCTTCTCTACCAAGCATGTTTTCTTTCGGAATTCTTGCGTTTTCAAATATAAGTTCGCAAGTTGAGGATCCTCTGATACCCATTTTCTTTTCAGGTGCTCCGATTTTAAATCCGGGAGTTCCTTTTTCAATAATAAATGCGGTAATTCCTTTTGTGCCTTGTGATTTGTCAGTCATTGCAAAGATAACGAATACATCTGCAAATCCTGCATTGGTAATAAAGATTTTAGTTCCGTTAATAACATATTCATCACCGTCTAAAACAGCGATAGTTTGTTGACCTGCAGCATCAGTACCTGCGCCCGGTTCAGTAAGACCGAAAGCACCGATTTTCTTGCCCGATAATAGGTCCGGTAAGTATTTTTCTTTTTGTTCTTTAGTTCCGTTTTCGTAAATTGCTCCAACGCCTAAAGAAGTATGTGCTGAAACAATAACACTTGTAGTAGCACAAGCTTTTGCCAATTCTTCAACTGCCATTACATAAGCAATGTAGTCTCCGCCTTGTCCGCCGTATTCCTTAGCATTAGGAATACCTAAAAAACCATATTTGGCTAATTTTTCAACGGTTGCCATAGGAGCTTCTTCAGTTTCGTCAACTTCAGCTGCCAAAGGCGCTACTTCTTTTTCAACGAATTCGCGGTACATCTGTTGTAGTAATAGATGTTCCTTGTCCATTCTAAAATCCATTTTTTCCCCCTTGATAAAAAATATTAGAACATGATAAATAAATATTTAACATACATTTAAATTATACCACTAATAGATTATAGTTCAAGTTTAAAGACAAAATCCCCCTTTATATTTTTCTTGTAAATTAATTTGAAGCCTTGTTTAAAGATGGATTACATTTAAAAATTAAATAAAATAAAGATAAAATAAATTATAATTTACATACTATATTATTTTTTAATGAAAGTTGCTCCTCTTCTTTATAATAATTTACAAAAAAAAATTCACCCGAAGGTGAATTAATAAATTTCTATCATCATACATGTCATGTCATCCACTTGATTTGTCTTAATATGTGTTCCCACACTGTTGACAAGTTTCTTTAAGACGTCGCTCTCTTCGCTTAGTATTAAATTTTTCACGTGCTCTATTGAAAAAGGCGTGCCCTTTTCGTCTGTCGCTTCCGTAATGCCGTCGGTCATGAAAAATAATTTGTCTCCAGTGTAAAGTGTTTGAGAGTATTCATCATAGTCTCTGTTTTGGAAAAGGGGCGAGATAGGAAAGCCTGCCACTTCCAAGGACCTTATCTCTCCGTCGGAAAGTACGAGAGGCGACGGATTGTGTCCCGCGTTTGCAAACCTTAAGACATTTGTATCGTGATTGTACACTGCACAAAAACATGTGAAGTACATATCTATGCCGAGACCCATTGAGGAAAATCTCTTTGAAAGTTCTTTAAGGGCAAGGGCAGGTGACAAACTGTTTTCAAGAGTCATATTTCTAAGAGCCTGCTTAACAGTAAGTGTTATCATGGACGCTGAAAAGCCGTGGCCCACCGTGTCTGAAATTGAAATTCCCGTGTGGGAGTCGTCAATTGTAAATACATCAATCATGTCTCCGGAAAGTTCACTTTGAGGCAAGTATTCGTAGGAAAGCTTAAGCCTTTTATAAAAGCCCTTCTTGGGCAAAATTCCCCTTTGAATTTTAGAAGCGTTGTCCATTTCCACAACTAAGTTTTTATTTTTTTCTTTAAGCTGGGCGTATAGATTTCTCTCTCTCGTTATGTCTCTGAAAATTTCAATGACGCCTACAATTTCTCCAATGTCGTTTTTAATAGGAGAAGTTTTAATGTCAAAGTACTTGCCCTCCACATGGCTCATCCTTTCAATTACCTCTCCCGTCTCTAAAGATCTTTCCGTGACATTTAAATTGCAAAAGGGATTGTCGAATCTGCAATACATGGCGTCAATATTTGTGCCCATAAGCTGAAGCATTGCGTCATTTACAAAAATCACTTCGTTTTTGTTGTTTAAAACTCTAATGCCGTCGGCAAATCCGTTTAAAATTTGTACATTGTATTCAGGAATTATTTCGTGAAATCCCATTAAATATTCCATAACTCACCTATTTCGGTTTCGGTCCGTAGTATTGATAGTAGTAAGTCTTTATCTTGCCGTTGTAAAGTTTTCTGTTTCTGTCTTCCTTCTTTTTAAAGTTCTTGGGAAAATCTTCACTTGCTGTAATTACATAGAAGGACCAGTTTTTTAAATCTCTGTAGAGATTGCCAAGCTCTATTTCAAGAGCCTTTACTTCTTTTTTCTCTTCAAGTCTTACGCCATAGGGAGGATTTGTAATTAAAATTCCGTAGTCCTCGTGTATGTCAAAGTCTCTAATGTCTCTTTGGAAGAAGGTAATGTCCTCTTCAAGCCCCAATATCTCCGCATTTTCTTTGGCAACTTCTATGGCACCCTTCTCAATGTCGGAGCCGTATAAAGAAAGTTTTTTGTCGTATAAAATTTTGGAATAGGCCTCTTTTTTAACTTCTTTAAAAGGCTCTTCCCCGATAAATTTATAGTCCTTTGCCGCAAATTCTCTCATAATGCCCGGTGCAATGTTTTTGCCAATCATGGCGGCTTCAATTAAAATCGTTCCCGAACCGCAAAAAGGATCGCACAGCACCCTCTCAGACTTCCAATAGGAGAGCATAACCATTGCCGCAGCAATTGTCTCGGATATAGGGGCCTTGTAGTTTCTCTGTCTGTAGCCTCTCTTGTGAAGACCCGGTCCCGTAGTGTCTATTGTAATTTGAGCAATATCCCTGTTTAAATTTACTTCAATATCCATTCTGCCGCGACTTTTTTTGAACCAGGTGCTGTCGTAAGTTTCCATCAGCTTGTCGATTATGGCTCTCTCAGTAATTCGTTGAGAGTCGGAAATGGAAAAGAGTTTGGAATTTTTGCTCCTGCCGTTTACGATAAAGTTCGTGTCTTCGTAGATAAGGTCGGCCCAAGGTATCTTATTTACATTTTGGTAAAGCTCTTCAAAGGTGGTGGCTTCAAACTCATCCACAAGTACCAAGACCCTTTCAGCCGTGCGCAAATAAATATTTGCCCTTGCAATATCTATCTCATCGCCTTCAAAAGAGACTCTTCCGTTTTCAGTTGTAATGTTTTTAAACTCAAGGCTTTCACACTCTCTTCGAAGGACTGCCTCAAGTCCCGTATTGCAGGTACAAATAATTTTTATTTAAATCACCTCAAGGTAATTATAGCAAATATTAAAATTCATTTGCATAATAATTGGCGCATTGGGTAAATATATGGTTGTAAAGTTATCACGTTTACATTTAAGGAGGAAATTATGGAAAAGTTAACACAATTAGTACAATCAGGTGACTGGGCAAAGGAAAAACACGTACCTTCACTACAAGTTTCAAAATGTGAAAAAGGTATTAAGATTACAACACAAGTAGGAGCTGAAGTTGCTCATCCAAATACATTGGAACACCACATCAGCTGGATCAAAGTTTACTTCAAACCCGAAGGAGCAAAGTTCCCCGTTGAAGTTGGAACATATGAATTTGCAGCTCACGGCGAAGAAGAAATTTTCTCAACTCCTAAAGTTGAAACATTTATCGAAACACAAAAGAAAGGTACAGTATATGCACTAAGCTACTGTAACGTTCACGGACTTTGGGAAAATTCCGTATCACTATAAGAATAAAAATATTCGGCACAGAGGAAACTTTGTGCCGTTTTTTTGTTTATTAAATTGTTGAGACTAATCACTTTCAATTTATCCAATAAAAAAAGAGTTATCTTTTACATGAATAACTCTTTTTATCAGTTGTATAAATTTCTTGATCCGAATTTAATTTTACTGTCAATGACTACTTTTTCTTCAGGCAAGCCGTACTTGTCAATTAAGTTTGCGGCAATTGCACAAAATTCAGCTCTTGTAATGGGGCTCTTGGGATTTAACTTTCCGTTGTCTCCGGAAACGACTCCGCTCTTAACTAAAGCGGCCATGTATCCTCTGTACTCAGGTTTTATATCATCGCTATCACTGAAGTTTTTAAAGTCTGAAGTCTCTTCTTGGAAATTGTACAAATATCCGAAGATATAGAAAGCTTCTTCCCTTGTAATAGGTCTGTCGGGATATAGGTTACCTGTAGTGGGCACTAAGTAGCCTGATTTAATAGCCTTGGCAACTTCGTTATAGTACCAGTCTTTCGGGCTTACATCTGAAAAAGTAACAGTGTATGTCTTTTTTAAATTCGCCATATTATTTACCACGGTAAAAAATTCAGCCTTGGTAATTTGAGAATTAGGCTTAAAGACATTGCCTTCATAACCGGATATAAAGCCGTAGTCTGACAGAGTGTCTATATACTCTTTTGCCCAATGGTCCTTAGTATCCACAAAAGTCTTTGCCACAACAACATTTGCAGTTGATAAAAGTATAATCAGGGACAGAATAAATGAAATAAATTTTTTCTTCATTACATCACCCTCACTTCAATTAGTATTATATCAGTTCTATAGACTTTCTTATTTTAAGATTGTGTTACAAAAAAAAATTTATGTAATATTTCAGTAATATATGTTATAATAAGTTTCACTGTCGGGGTGTAGCGCAGTTTGGTAGCGC
>CABTXP010000023.1 GCA_902488815.1 uncultured Eubacteriales bacterium
CATTTTTTTATTTCCGCCTTTTCGTGATAATTTTTCAAATATCTTTCTATCTTAACAATGTTTTGGTCAAAGCTTTCAATACAGGATATGCTTTGAAGTATGTTCTTTAAAAGCTTTAACTGTTGGATGCCGAATCCAAGCAAGTAATTTATATCCATATCTATTAAAAAGTTATCCGCCACATAGTTTAATATATAATTTTCCATTATTGCTATGTCTTCTTTGGAAAGTTTTTCCGTATCAAAGGATTCAATAAAGATTTCACTATACTTGTATCTCACAAAGTTACAAAAGTCTTCAAGCTCCGATGCATAGGAATCTTCTATGGACAACTCGTGTAAAATTTGGAAGAAGAGATACCAGTCGAAGTCGTCGTTAATGACAGGAATTATTGCCCTTCCGATTTTTTCGGTAAAGCTGTCTTGGAAAACAGGTTCTCTTAAAAAAGTAATGGAGTTTCTTATGTCCACCTTTTCTTTTTCCGCCTTTGATACTCTTTCAAATATACTTACAAAACTCTCGCCGTAAGAACTTTCTTTTCTCTTCGACTCTTTTAAGAATAAATACTCCACTATAATGTCCGTGACGTTTTTAAAGTCCAAGACAACGCCTAACTCATCCTTCACCTTTAAAGAATATATGTCGTGAATGATCTTTGACATAAGGGATGTGAGATGGCCCTCGTTTACATTCTCACGGTAGCCGTTCATAAGACCTACCTGATTGTAAAGAAGCATTAGCTGCCTGTCAATCATTGTCAGGTTATCTTTGATGGAATACATTATGTCTCTGAAAAAGTCTTCAGTGATCATGTAGTTGTAGTTTTTATATAAAACGCTGTGATCAATTTCTCCCCAGAACAAATTTACCATGGATTTTATTTGAAGTTCAAACTTGAACTTTGTCTTAAAGTAGTGGTAGTAGCCGTCTATTTTATAAATTTCAAATCCGTTTCTCTGTATCTGAGGTTGTTTCTCCGACAGTCTCAAATAAATATTCTCGTCCTTTGAGCTTCTATAGTAGCCGTCCTCACCTTGTATATTAAATTTTCTAAGGAGCTCGTAGTATATGTTCTCCTCGTCTTTTATAAATCTGCATTCAATTCTTTGACCTATTAAGTCTGAAAGACCCAAGGTTGCCATTTGAGGATCCTTGTAAATTCTGTAAAAATTATTGCGAATTAGTTTTTCTCTAATAGACTGTTCCGACTTGACTCTCGACGTGACATTTAAAAAGCCTTCACAATCAGAGAAATTTGATAGGAAAAAGTGATTGAGTTTTTCCGAAATAGCTTCTAAAATTTCCAAGTAGTTGTTGCGAAATTCCAAAGCCTCATCTATGAATGAAAAAATTTTGAGTTCCATATATACCTCCACCACTATTATAACAAGTATTCTACCTATGTTGTAAAATTTTACATCAATAGGCCGTTGTGCTATTATTTAAATGGTAAAATATCAATTTACTTTACTAAACGACGGAGGTTATTATGTGCGGAATAGTTGGATTCAGTGGAAATATATCTGCAGAAGAAGTCATAGTCACAGGTCTTAAAAAAATGGAGTACAGAGGTTATGACTCTGCCGGTATTTCCTTAGTAGATGAAGACGGTAATATAAATACTATAAAGCGTGTCGGCAAACTTGAAAATTTACATGAGGCGTTAAAGGGTTTGGATATTAAATCCACCATTGGCATCGGCCACACAAGATGGGCGACTCACGGCGAACCCTCTGAGAGAAATGCTCACCCTCAAAATTCAAACGACGGCAATTTTTCAATTGTCCACAACGGCATTATAGAAAATTATATTGAATTAAAAGAGATGCTCATTTCAAAGGGCTTTACATTTACTTCAGATACTGATACGGAAATAATTGTCAACTTGCTTCAATACAATTACAAAAACAATGTTGAAGAAGCTTTTAAAAAGACTTTGTCTCAGCTTAAGGGACAGTATGCCATAGGCATGGTATCAAAGTATGATACGGACACTCTCTATGCTGCAAAATTTGACGCTCCTTTAATTTTAGGCGTGTCAAAGAACGGATACATAATCACAAGTGATGTGGCGTCAATATTAAACTATACAAAGGAATGTATATACATTGACAACGACGAGTATGCCGTGCTTAAAAGAGATGAGTTTAAAATCTACGACAAGTTAGGCAGAAAGCTTGCCAAAAAAGTTGTGGAAATAAATTGGAGTGAAGAACAAGCTACAAAAGAAGGCTTCGATCACTTTATGTTAAAGGAAATATTTGAACAACCTACCCTCATTAATCATCTTGTGAGCAATAAGACTAAGGACGACCTGCCGAATTTGGAACACATGTTTACAAAAGAAGAGCTTAAAAACTTTGACAGCATTTACATTGTAGGATGCGGCACAGCTTTTCATGCAGGAGAAGTGGGAAAGTTTTTAATAGAAAACTGGGTGAGTATTCCCGTGACTGCGGAAATAGCATCTGAGTTTAGATACAAGACCAAATTTGTAACTGACAAGTCCCTTGTAATATTTGTTTCTCAATCGGGAGAAACTGCAGATACAATTGCAGCCCTTAAAGCGGCAAAGGTTAAAGGTGCAACCACTCTTGCAATTACAAATGTAGTAGGCTCAAACATAACTCGTGAGGCTGATGTGTCCATATATTGTGATGCGGGACCGGAAATTTCCGTAGCATCTACAAAGGCATACACTACTCAATTAGTTGTCTTCTATCTCCTTGCACTTCAAATTGCAAAAGAGTTGGGCACTATGGAAGAGCATGAAATAAAGTCGATTATAAAAGAAATGAAACTTTTAAGCGGCAAAATTGAAGTCATACTCTCCAACTTGGACGTATATAAAGAAATTGCACAGACAATAAAGGATAAGGACGCTCTATTCTATATCGGCAGAGGCTTGGACTACTTTACTGTTAAAGAAGGCGCATTAAAGTTAAAGGAAATAACTTACATCTTTACAGAAGCCTTCCCTGCAGGAGAATTAAAACACGGCCCATTGGCATTAATAGAAAAAGGAACACCTGTAATTGCAGTTCTTGCTCAACAAAATTTAATTGACAAGACTATTTCAAATATTAAAGAAGTTAAAGCTCGCGGCGCATATGTAGTGGGTATCGCTCCCTTCGGTGCTGAAAAGATAAAAGACGTTTGTGACGACACAATATTCTTCCCAACCACACACGATTTCTTGACGCCTATAACAGCTGCGGTACCTGAACAGTTAATCGCATACTTCACTTCCCTGGCAAAGGGAATAGATGTGGATAAGCCGCGAAATCTTGCAAAGTCCGTAACAGTTGAATAATAAATACAAAAGCAAGGTAATGGCCTTGCTTTTTTTGTGCCTGAGTTTTATTATTAAAATGTAGAAGGAGGGGTGAGCAAGACCCTCAATCTACAATTTTTTTGGAGAAGCCCGCTATTTATCCAGTAGGGCTTCTATTTTTTTTAATTGCATCTTCTTTTGTTTCGCTATCTTTTATATTTAAATAAAATGATGTAGAATAAAGGCGGAGGTAGTATTGGATACTTTAGATATACTGTTAATTATCATAGCAATAATATGTATTTATTTTTCATATAAACTGACCTTAATAGAAAGTGCCTATATGTCACTTACCGGTCAAAAAATTAAATCTATTCGCGAGTCGGACAAAGAATTAAAGACATTTGAAAAAAATTTAAAAAATATTGACGACATACTTTCCGTATGTCTTTTCGGCGACTTCTTTTTTAACATGCTGTGTGCCGTTTCAATCTCCGTATTACTTTACAGAATAATAGATATATGGGGACTGCTCCTTGGCACAATTATTTCCACTACGTTTATTGTAGTTATAGGACAAATGCTTCCCAAGAGTATCGGCTCATCCGATTCTTGTGAAATTGCTCTGAAGGATGCCGGATTTATTAACGCCTTAAAAAATATACTCTATCCCTTCACATTTATTACAGGAAGAATTTCAAATAATATAATAAAACTTTCAGGCAAGGACATTGATTTAAAAGGACCTCTCATTACTGAAGACAAGTTTAAAGACATGGTTAACTTCAGTTTTAAAGAAGGTATCTTGGGCAAAAACGAACTCGGCTTTATTGAAAATGTAATGGGATTTTCAGACAGCTATGCAAAGGACATTATGACTCCTCGTACCGACATAGCCGCTCTTGAAATTAACAGCTCCTATGAAGATATACTTGAAATTGTAAAGGAAGAAGGTTTTTCAAGGATCCCTGTCTATGAAGAAGACATTGACAACATAGTCGGCATACTTCATATAAAAGATTTATTCAGATACAGAGGAGCGAAAAGTCTTCGCGACTTTAAGGTTCACTTGAGAAAGCCTTACTACACCTTTGAATACAAAGAAGTCTCCACTCTCTTTACGGAGATGAGAAGCAAGAAGACCGGCGTTGCCATCGTAACAGACGAGTACGGCGGCACTGAAGGTATGATTACAATGGAAGACCTTATTGAAAAAATTGTAGGCTCCATTTCAGATGAGTATGACGAAGATGATGAAGAAGAAATAATAAAAATTGCCGACAACACATACATGGTCGAAGGTACTGTAAACTTAGACGATATAAACCATGCCTTGGGCACGGAACTTGAAAGTGAAGAGTATGATACAATTGCCGGGTATTTAATCGAGCATGCGGACAGATTCCCCAAGGCCGGAGAAAAGTTTATGATTGACGAAGTTCTCTATATTATAAAAGAGATTTCAAAAAACAGAATAGATAAGGTAATAATCAAATTACTACAAAAATAACGGCGGGATTTTCCCGGCGTTTTTCTATACCCTCACACGCAGAGGGTTTTTATTTTGAGCATAAAAAATAAGCCGTCACCGACGGCTTATAATTAATCTACAGATACAACTTCTTTGCCTGCATAGTATCCACAACTTGGGCAAACACGATGCGGAAGTTTAGGTTCATGACAATTCGGGCATTCAGTTATAGTAGCTTTGTTAAGTCTGTATGAAGATGATCTTCTTTTGTTTCTTCTTTGTTTTGAAGTTTTCCTCTTAGGTACTGCCATTGTTACACCTCCTCATTAAATAGACCCTGTAATTTTTGAAATCTCGGATCAATTAAATCTTCTCTTTCACAGTTGCAAGGTCCTTCATTTAAATCTTTGCCACACTGTGGACATAATCCCTTACAATCTTCTTTGCAAAGAACTTTTATAGGAATTGAAGTAATAATTTGGGAAAATACAACATCCTCTATATCCAACTCATTGTCTTCAAGGATAATGTACTCCGTTACCGAATCCTCTTCAAATTCTTTCGGTTTTTCTGTAAAAAGCACGTAATTTAAATTAGTGCTCACCTTGTTCAAAAGGTCTTTAAGACACCTTGAACACTCAGCTTCGTACTCATAGCAAGTGTTTAAATCAAGTAAAAATTCTCCGTTTAAATCGTAAATAACTCCCTCATACTTTATAGGATAAACTAATATTAAATCACTCGTATCGTATTTATCAAAAGGTTTTGTTAACTCCCCTTCGATTTTAAAGGATTTATCTTTTGATTCAATGAATGGAGATAAATCAATTTTCAATTCTCTCACCTCAATAAGTCGAAGTGTATTATATTATTTTTTTATATACTTGTCAAATAAGCTCTTCTACAATTTTTTTAGTATCTCTTGCAATCATAAGTTCTTCATTAGTAGGAATAACCATTACTCTAATTGAAGAGCTGTCAGAGGAAATAATTGATTCCTTACCTCTTTGGTTATTTCTCCACATGTCAAGTTTAATACCTCTATTTTCAAAGCCTCTCATTATTGCAAGTCTGTTGTTCGGAGAGTTTTCACCTATACCGGCTGTAAATATAATTCCGTCACAGGAATCAATTTCAGTAAGGTATGCACCGATTGCCTTTTGTACTTCAGTTTCAAATGCTCCAAGTGCAAGTGCCGCTCTTTCATCTCCGTCTGCAGCAGATTCTTCCAAGTCTCTAAAGTCTGAGCTGATACCTGAAATTCCAAGTACACCTGACTTTTTGTTAAGTACGTTGTTCATTTTAGAAGGATCAAGTCCTTCTTTTTCCATAATAAATGTAACAATAGCAGGGTCAATGTCGCCGCTTCTTGTTCCCATGATTAGACCTTCAAGAGGTGTAAAGCCCATTGTAGTGTCCAAGCTCTTGCCGTGACGAATACATGTTACGCTGGCACCGTTGCCAAGGTGGCAAGTGATGAAGTTACAACTTTCAAGGGGTTTGCCAATCATTTCCGCAGCTCTTATAGCGACATATTGATGGCTTGTACCGTGGAAGCCGTATCTTCTGATTCTGTATTTTTCATAGTATTCATATGGTATTGCATAAATATAATTTACCGGTGGAATTGTGTGGTGGAATGCAGTGTCAAAAGCAGCTACTTGAGGTACTTCAGGCATTAATTCCTTACAAGCGTTAATTCCTATGATGTTCGGCGGATTGTGAAGAGGTGCAAGCTCTACGTTCTTTTCAATAACTTTCATAACCTCGTCGTCAATTAAAACTGACTCTGAAAAGTCTTCTCCGCCGTGTACAACTCTGTGTCCTACAGCATTAATTTCTTTTACAGATTTAATTGCTCCGATTTCCGGATCTACAATTGATTTGATAACCAAGTCAAGGGCAGATTTGTGGTCAGGTAGTTCAACTTCAATTACCTTCTTTTCCTTATCCTTAACTTCGTGTTTGATTCTGCTTCCTTCAATCCCTATTCTTTCAACTAAACCCTTGGCAAGGACTTCTTCCTTTTCCATGTCAATTAGTTGATACTTAAGAGATGAACTTCCGCAATTAATTACAAGTATGTTCATTTTTTCCTCCGTTTTACAAATTATAGCTTATACATTAAACTAAGGTCTATGATATACTATTTGCTAAAGTTTTTCAATCGAGGTAGGTATGATTATTGGAATAATAGCCGAGTACAATCCATTTCATAACGGACATTTGTACCAGCTTCACAAGGTGCGAAAAGAAAATAAAAATACAAAAATAGTTGTGTGCATGAGCTCCTCTTTTGTCCAAAGAGGCGAACCTGCCGTTATAGACAAATGGTCCCGCGCCAAATTTGCAGTGGAGCACGGCGCCGACTTGGTCCTTGAACTGCCCGCACTCTTCTCAACTCAAAACGGGGAGATTTTTGCAAAGGGCGGAGTGGGAATATTGGGAAGTTTTATTGACGCCCTGTCCTTCGGTGCGGAAGACGACATCAATGTCTTAAATGAAATAAATGAAAAGATAAAAAACAACTTGGACAATGATAAAGTAAAGTCCTACTTGGACTTAGGATATTCCCTTCCCGTTGCCAAGGAAATGGCAATGGACTTTTTAACAGATGAAGAAAAAAATATTTTAAGAACTCCCAACAATATCCTTGCCATGTCTTATTTAAATGCAAGAGATGAAATGGGATTTACTTTCGATTTAATGAGCCACAGTCGTAAGAACGTGGGCTATCACGAGTCATACAAGGGAAGCTTCGCCTCAGCCACATACCTCAGACAAGTGATTAAAGAGGACGTAAGCACGGCAAAAAATTTTGTCCCCGCGAGTGTGTACAATGTATTAAACACATCTAAATGTAATTCGCTTGAAAATTATTTCGAAATTTTTAAATACAAACTGATTAAAGACTGCGACGTGTTAAAAAAAGTAATTGACTATGAGCACGGCATGGAAAACAGATTTTTAAATTACATTGATGCCGAAAGCTTTGAAGACTTTATCAACCTCTGCTCTACAAAAAGATATTCCAAGGCGAGGATCAGAAGAGCCGCTTTGTCCTTTATCTTGGATTTGGATAAGGAATTCATATATGACAGTATCGGTGTGCCCTACTTGCGAGTGCTGGTATCAAATGACGCGGGCTTCGACATTATAAGAGAGATGAAAAAGACTCACATGGTCATAGATAAGTTTTCAAAAATAGATGAGCTTGAAGACGAAAAAATAAAAGCAATTGCAAAAAAAGAAGTGAGTGCCACAGACCTATACAATATTTTTTACAACAAAAAAATCGGCGAAGATTTTACTCATTCGCCGGAAATTATATTGTAATTATTAATCTTCTATATAAAAAGCCAACTCTTCATGCACATATTTGTATTGTTTGCCCGGGTCTTTAACTGTAAAAGTTGAATTGCCCTGTACAGGATCGGCATCTTTAATCAAACTGAAGTCCACGCTGCTTACGCCTCCGCTAAAGAAATCTCCGCTTACTCTATAGTGCACCAAGGTGTCATCTTCAATAATGTACCAAACATTACCTCCAAATTCCTTTGTGATTCCGTTGCTATTTGTATCCATGTCAACAAATAATATATCTGAAATAGTATAAGAATCTTCACCTTTATTAAGCTTTAAAGTAAATTCCACTTCAGGGGAATACTCATCACTTACCTTAAGAGGAATTTTGTATATGTAGAATATATTATCCGTTTCTTCATCTTTATCTCCGATTTTTGCTAAAACTTCACCTGCTGTTATGTTTTCTTTTTTAAGCAAATGTTCCTTAACCTCATCATAGCCGAGTATATCATCTTCATTCACTATGAGCTCTTGAGACTTGGAGTTATATTCCAACTCTTCAGACTCTTCCGGCTTCCCTGCTTCTTCTGACTTAGTCGGGTTGTCTTTGCCTGTATTAAAACTTATATTACAGCCTGTTGTTAAAATCATTGAAAGAATTAATACTAATATGTATATTTTAAATTTTTTCACATCATCACCTCTTTCTATGCATCTATATACCCGAAAGTTTTTATGTGAATATGTTTTATAATAAATCCGACATAAAATCTAATTATGAATTCACCTGTTATTACGCTCTGATATTAATAATATTTAACCGTTTAAATCATTAAAAAAAAGCTTAGATTAACCTCTAAGCTCTTGTCTGTTTTGATTTAACATTTTTATTATTTCCGACAGATTAACTTGCGTGTTTTCAAGTAAGGAGTCGGCATAGTCACGCGCCCCTTCACGGATTTGCGTACTTTCTTCTTTTGCACTTCTAAGTATTTCCGAAGCTCTTTGATTAGCTTGCAGCACAAGCTCATCTTGATTTAAAAGATCCTCCGCTTTTTCTTGAGCGGCCTTTACTATTTCTTCAGCTTCTTTTTGTGCACTTGAAATTAAATTTTCTTTTTCTGTTGTAATTGACTTTGCTTGTCTGATTTCTCCCGGAAGTTCTCTGTTTAAGTCGCCTAAAATTTCAAGTACTTCCTCTTTATCTACCATTACTTTTCCTGAAAATGGAACGGATCCTGCTCCACCTATGAGCTCTTCAAGTTCCTTTACTAAATCCAATACGTCCATAATTACCTCCCATTGTATTTCTTTATCATAGCTTCTCTCACTGGTTTCGGCACAAAGGGACTTAAATCGCCATTAAAAGCGGCAACCTCTCTTGCAAGAGAGCTGCTGATAAATAAATGCCTTTCTGATGCCGGCAAGAAAACTGTCTCAACACCTTTTTCAAGATGCATGTTAGCCATAGCTATATTATATTCGCTAAAAAAGTCCGATGCCGTTCTCAGTCCTCTGACTACGACCTGAACATCTTTCTCCTTTGCAAAATCAACCAAAAGTCCTGTGAAGGAATCTACTTCAATATTCTCTTCATCTTTTAAAACTTCTTTTATGAGATTAACTCTCTCCTCTGTTGTAAAGAGAGAGTGTTTATTTACATTGTTAAGTACTGCAACTATGAGTTCCCCGAAAATATCCCTGGCCCTTAAAATAATGTCCAAGTGCCCGTTGGTTATAGGGTCGAAGCTGCCTGCATATATAACTCTCATAGCACCTCTAAAAAATCTATTGTCTTTTCGCCGTAATTTTTAGTCTTAATCACATTATATCCTTCAAAGATTTCTCTGTCTTCAAAGGTGTGCTCCAAAATTACAACGCCTGTTTCTTTTATAATAGCAAAATCTCTAATTGTTTCAAGTATTTTGCGATATTCATCCGGAGAAAACCTATAAGGAGGATCCAAGTATATGTATCCGAAGGAGTTAGGTTCACAAGTCTTTAAAAAATTCATTGCTTTCATCTTTAAGACTGTGGCCTTGTCCTCGTACTTTGCTTTTTGAATATTTTCTTTTACCACATTAATTGCGTTAAAAGACTCATCTACAAAGTGACAATGGGAAGCTCCCCTTGAGAGAAATTCAATTCCGATTTGCCCCGATCCTGCAAACAAATCGCATACAGGCTCGTGTTTTACAATGCCCAGGGCATTGAATATATTCTCTTTTATTCTGTCTTCAGTTGGTCTTGTCATAGTCCCTTTCGGAACTGTAAGTCTAAGACCTCTTTTCTCTCCCGAGATAACTCTCATCTTCTCTCCTTAAGCTATGATTTTAGCATAATTTAAAGCATTTATCAATTCACATGAGACAGTATGAAAGTATTTTTAAATCTGTTGTAAATTTCTTCTACAATTTTATTGTATTCCCCTGCGGAAATTTTTACTTTGCCGGAGATAATGTCAATCGCCTCTACATTTGCATGACTTAAAATATTGTAGTCTGTTGAAAAATCGGAGACCATAAGCTCAGGTATGCCGTGTTGCCTTGTGCCGAAAATTTCTCCCGGCCCTCTCAGTCTCAAGTCTTCATTTGCAATAAAAAATCCGTCGGAAGATTTTTCCATTACCTTGGTGCGCTCCCAACTTTTTACAGAACTTGAGCCATTGTGAAGGATGCAGTAACTTTGATGCTCGCCTCTTCCTACTCTTCCCCTTAGTTGATGAAGTTGTGCCAGACCGAATCTCTCCGAGTTAAGTACCATCATCACCGTGGCGTTTGGGACGTTAATTCCGACTTCAATTACTGTTGTTGATACAATAACTTTAACCTTATTGTCTCTAAAGTCGTTTAAAATTTCTTCCTTCTCTTCGCTTTTCATTTGGCCGTGGAGAAGTTTTACATCTTCATGAAAATACTTGTCCCTTAAATTTTCGTAGGTCTTTATAACGGAGTTTAAACTCTCCATGTATTCCGACTCATCTATTAAGGGGCAAATAATATATGCCTGTCTTCCCTTTTCTATTTCGTTCTTTATAAAATTTAACGCTCTGTCAATCATCTTTGAGTTAATGCCGTAGGTTTTAATTTCTTTTCTACCCGGCGGCATTGTGTCGATGACGGAAATATCCAAGTCGCCATATAGCACTAAAGAAAGTGTGCGAGGTATGGGTGTGGCGGTCATGACCAAAGTATTCGCCAACTGATTTTTATCTTGCAATGTGTTTCTCTGCTTCACGCCGAACCTGTGCTGCTCGTCAGTAATTGTAAGAGCCAAGTTTTTAAATACAACTTCGTCGTTAATTAGAGAGTGGGTTCCGATTAACATTTGAATTTCTCCGGACCTTACCTTTGCCAAAATTTCTTCTCTGTCTTTTTTTGAAACTGAGGAAGTTAAAAGGCCCACATTTATATTTTCAGCTTTAAAGAGTTCGCACACAGACTCATAGTGTTGCTGTGCAAGTATTTCCGTCGGTGCCATAAGTGTGGATTGGTATCCGTTAATGTAGGCAAAGTACATGGCAATTACCGCCACAATGGTCTTGCCTGAACCTACGTCCCCTTGCAAGAGCCTGTTCATTCGCTTTTCACTCTTTAAATCATTTATAATTTCATTTAAAGACTTGTCCTGACCTTCCGTGAGTTTGAAGGGCAGGTTGTCCATAAAGTTTTTAAGCTTAGGATTGTCCTTTAATTTAATACTCTTCTCACTTCTGTTGTTGTCTTTTAAAGTTAAAAGGGCAAATTGTAACAAGAACAGCTCTTCAAAAGCAAGTCGTTTGCGCGCCTTCTCCAAAGTTTCAAGGTCATCGGGAAAGTGCATTGTCTTTACGGAAATGTTTCGTGAGAGAAGAGAATATTTTTTAATTAAATAATCCGGCAAAACTTCCGGCAAACTCACATTTACTTCTCTAATGAGCTTTACAATTTCGTTGTTTGTAACGCCTTTTTTAAGAGCGTACTTGGGAACAATGCCTCCTGTTTTTAAATTTTCTCCCGCCTTCTCCGCAATTGGGGATGAAATTTTTGTAATAAATCGTTCCCTTACAGCCTTGCCATAGACATTGTATATGCCGCCGATTTTTATAGAATTTTTTAAAAAGGGCTGATTGAAAAAAGTAATGGTGCCCTTTCCAGTCTCGTCTTCCACGTCAAAGGAAAGTATGTGCATGTTCCTTCTTATGTAAGAATTTCTGTTGACACCTGTGACTCTAACTTTAAAACTTGCCTTCACTTCCCCTTGTACGTCTTTTAAATTTAAAAAAGTCGTACGGTCTTCATAGGTGCGTGGAAAATAAAACAAGAGATCTTCAACGGTTTCTATATTTAAGCTATTCAGTTTTTCAAGTTTTTTCGGTCCGACGCCTTTTATGGTTGCGACACTGTCTTGTAAGTTCATTTTTACCTCTTAAAAAAGCCCCACTAAGGGGGCTTGATTATTCAAGTGATACCAAGTAGTAGTACAGAGGTTGTCCTCCATATACCAATTCAATATCCAAATCTTCGTATTCTTCTTCCAATTCTTTTAAAAGTTTTTCTCCGTCTTCTTCATCTACATCTTCTCCGTAGTATAAAGTGATAAGAGAATGATCTTCATTTACAAGTTCTTCTATAAGTTCACGTGTCACTTCCGTAACTTCGCTACCTACCGAGACAATATCTCCGTGTGCAATGCCTATTACATCGCCTTCGGCAATTTTTTTGCCGCTGATTTCCGTATCTCTTACGGCATAGGTAACTTGTCCGCTTTTAACATGTGAAATAGCTTCTTTCATTGCTTCTTCATTTTCGTCAAAAGAAGTGTCAGGTTGGAATGCAAGCATTGCGGAAATACCTTCAGGTATTGATCTTGTTGGTATTACCTTTACATTTCTCTTGGTAAGTTCCTTCACCTGTTCAGCAGCAAGTTGAATGTTTTTGTTGTTCGGCAAAATAAATACATTTTTGCCCGGTGTAGATTCAACTCCCTTTAACAAATCTTCCGTACTTGGATTCATTGTTTGTCCGCCTTTGACAATATAGTCGGCGTTAAGTGATTCAAAAACTTCGTCCAAACCGTCGCCGATAGAAACTGTGACAAAGGCATATTCTTCTGTAGGCTCAACAACTCTGTTCTTGCCTTTTGCAGCCTCCACTTCTTCGTCTTTAAAAAGTTTTTCCTTGTGTTGAATCCTCATGTTGTCAATTTTAATGTCTTGAAGCATTCCGATTTCAGATGCGTATTCCAAAACTCTTCCCGGATTATTTGTATGAATGTGAGTCTTTATAATGCCGCTTGCACCTACAACTAAAAGGCAATCACCTAATGGAATAAGTTTTTGCTTAAACTCTTCCGCCTTGTCGCTGTCACCTTTAATTAAAAATTCTGTACAGTATGCAAACTCAATGTCGTCGTCTTCAACCTCTCCATCTACAAATGCCTTTGGAGTTTTTCTTTCAAGTTCCGCATCTTCAATTTTTTCTATAGTCTCACCTTTTGCCGCCTTTAGAGCTCCTTGCAGTATTACAACAAGACCTTTGCCGCCGGCATCAACTACTCCCTGTTCTTTTAATACAGGTAGTAGGTTCGGTGTATTGTCCAATGATTTTTCCGCAGCTTTTATTACGCTTTCGTAAAAGCTTCCCATGTCTGTAGCTTTTGCCGCATTTTTAATTGCAAAGTCGCTAAGTTCTCTGCCCACAGTTAAAATTGTGCCTTCTGTCGGCTTCATAACAGCCTTGTAGGTTACGTCAGACGCTTTTTTAAACGCAAAAGCCAAGTCCTTTATAGTGGCAACTTCTTTGCCCTTTAATCCTTCGGCAAATCCTCTGAAAAATTGTGAAAGTATTACTCCCGAGTTTCCCCTTGCGCCCATTAAAGCGCCTCTTGAAACTGCAGCGGAAACTTCTTCCACAGTTGCGAAAGAGTCTAAGTGTTCCGCTTCTTTAAGAGCGGAAATAATAGTAAGGCTCATATTTGTGCCTGTATCTCCGTCGGGAACGGGAAATACATTCAGCTCATTTACCATTTCTTTGTTAAGGACCAAGTAATCTCTACTGCCTACAAGAGATTTTTTTAGATCCTCTCCTGTAATTTGATTCTTCAAAATAGTACCTCCGTTATTCAAATCTAATACCATCTACTATAACGTCGATTCTATCTATGGTTATTCCCGTCATGTTTTCCACATTAAACTTTACTCTATCAATAATATTTTGACCTACAGTAGAAATTTTAACTCCATATTCCAATATAACGTGCAATTCTATTACAGTAATGTTATCTTCTTGTATAACTTTAATGCCCTTGGAAAGATTTTCAAACTTTAACAGTTCAAAGATGCCTTCAGTAGCATTTTTTGCAGCCATGCCTACGATGCCGTAGCTTTCCATTGCGGATATACCCGCCAAATCTGCAAGTACAGCATTTTCAATAATAATGTCTCCATTTTCACTCTTGTAATTTACAGGCATAATGCACCTCCTATGGTATAATATTACAACAATTGTGATTATTTAACAACTTAATAGATATTTTGCAAAAATAAATTTGATATTCTTGAAATAATTTGTTAAAATAATTGGTGTTATTTTAAACGAACAATAAGGAGGTGCGAAATGGCAAAGATTTGCGATGTTTGCGGAAAGAAAAAAATATTCGGAAACCAAGTGAGTTTCTCTCACAAATCAAGTAGAAGAAGTTGGTCTCCTAATATCAGAAGGGTTAGAGCAATAGTAGATGGCGCACCCAAGAGAATAAATGTGTGTGCAAGATGCTTAAAATCAAATAAAGTTGAAAGAGCACTATAAGACGGTTTCTGCGGAAGCCGTTTTTTTTGTTGTCTAAATTTTTTCAAGGGTATAAGGATAATGGAGGTGCTATATGAAAATTACTTTTTGCGGCGCGAGTAAAACAGTTACAGGTTCAAACTATTTAATAGAAGCTGAAGACAAAAAACTTCTGTTGGACTGTGGAATGTTTCAAGGCAGCACAAGAGAAGAACAAATGAACTTTGAAAGCTTTATCTACAACCCGAAAGACATTGACTATTTAATTCTATCTCACGCTCACATAGATCACTCGGGACGCATACCCAAGTTGGTGAAAGAAGGTTTTAACGGCAAAATTTATACAACACATGCCACCTATGACCTTTGTGAAATAATGTTAATGGACAGCGCCAATATAGGCATGCAGGACGC
The DNA here is from genome assembly GCA_902488815.1 of uncultured Eubacteriales bacterium. Lineage (GTDB taxonomy): Bacteria > Bacillota > Clostridia > Tissierellales > Peptoniphilaceae > KA00134. The sequence goes on from CABTXP010000023.1 coordinate 15,233, forward strand.
TGAATGGGAAAATAGAAAAAGAGTTAGAAAAGGCCTTACACCTATTGAACCGCTATACAATACAAATGACGTAAAAGAAAGTCTTAAACTTTTTAAACCTGTTTACTACAATCAGGAAATAAAAATTGACGACACCTTTTCCTTCAGGCTTCAAGATGCGGGGCACATTTTGGGCTCTGCAATTGTGGAGCTTTTTATAAATGAAGAAGGCAAGACGACGAAGTTGGTCTTCTCGGGAGACCTCGGCATGCCGGAGCGACCTATATTAACGGACCCCGGCTTTATAGAAGATGCGGACTACTTAATTATTGAGTCCACCTATGGCGACAGAGACCACCCCACCTATACCGACTCCACAAAGTCTTTGATAAAAATCATAGACGACACATCACAAAAAGGCGGAACTGTAGTCATTCCTTCTTTTGCAGTGGGAAGAACTCAGGATTTAATCTATCAACTTAATTCATACTACGACGGTGAAGGAGTGGAAGAATATAAAAAAGTTCCGATTTACATCGACTCCCCTATGGCTGTAAGCACGACAAAAGTCTTTGAAAAAAATTCAAATTTATTTGACGAAGATGCAAAAAATTTAATTTTAAGCGGCGACAATCCATTTGACTTTGAAAATATATTTTATGTACGCGACGTAGAAGAATCAAAAAGATTAAATACCGTAAAATATCCCAAGGTCATTATCTCCGCAAGCGGTATGGCAACTGCAGGAAGAGTAAGACACCATTTGAAGCACAACCTTTGGGACCCGAAAAACTCCGTCATAATTGTCGGCTATCAAGCTGAAGGCTCAACGGGAAGAAAGTTGGTAGAAGGAGCGAAGAAAGTGTCTCTCCTTGGGGAAGAAATAAAAGTTGAAGCAAATATATACTCCTTGCAAGGCTTCTCCGCTCACGCAGACCGATCCATGCTTTTAAATTGGATTGGACATTTTAAAAAGTTTCCGAAAAAAATATTTTTAGTTCACGGCGAGGAAAAAGCTATTACAGCTTTGAAGTCTGAAATAGAAAATAAATGGCAAGCCAATGTGCACGTGCCGGACTTAGGCGACTCGGTAGAACTCTATGCCGCCGACACAAAGTTTAACGACAGCCCGGTTAAGGAATACGAACAAAGACACGAAGAACTTTTAGATTTAACAGAGCGAGTTGAAGAACTGTTGAAGGAAACAAATTTAGACAAAGACATATACGACAAGAAGTTTGTCAAAAATAATTACGACGATTTAAAGGACACTCTTCTCAATTTGGAAAAAGAAATAATGGACTACAAAGTCATCGTCGGCAAGTAAATGAAATTTAGGTGAAAAATTTATTATGAATTTATGAAAAAAACACTTGTTTATTTAAAAAACTTTTGTTATAATTTAATGCAATAAAGCAATAATAATAATTTTTTCATTTTCTTTTCCTTTCCCCTCTGTGAAGAGGGGTTTTTTATTGCCTTGAATTAATAATCTAAGTGCAACAAAAAAAGACCTTAAAGGTCTTAGTTTTTAATTATGTGTAAAATTTTTTATGCTTCGCATTAATCGGCAACGTGTTGTATCACTTTAACTGTCGATGTGTTCTTTCTATTCTGTCCTCTTTAAAACTATAGGATAAATTTCAATGACAAAGTGCTCCCCTTCTATGTCTGTTGTAGGATGAGAGTCCGCCAAAGTTATTGTCACATCTCCCACTTTACTTTCTTTAAAGTTTTCTTTACTACCCATGACAATATACTGTGCTGCCGCATATTCAATATGGCCGTCACTTTTTTCCAATGGCATGGTTTCAAAGGGCTTTTCTATATCAACCCCTATGCATTCCAAGTACTTATCCAAGTCCATATATTCTTTTTTTATTTTCCTAACGTAGTTCTGACAGTAGACACACTGACAAATATCTTCTGCCTTTAAATTTTTATAATAGTCTTTAGTATTTTCTATATTCATCTTCAAAAAAAATAGGCACAAAGTCGCCCTTGTGCCTATGGTTAATTAAAATTAATATGCAACAAATTTTTCAAATTTAGTGTGGCAAATCGGACATGCATCTTCTTTTTCAAAAGTTATATATCCGCATACAGGACATAACATGATTTTGTCAACATCTAAGTCTTTGCCTGCTTTTACAGCTTTTTTAGCTTCTTCAAATCTTACTGCGTGAACTTTTTCAGCTTCAACTGCATATCTCATTGCTCTTTCAGCTTCTTTTTCTTCTTGTATTTCTGCAATTGCTATGTAAGCCGGATACATTTGTTCAAATTCAAAAGTTTCTCCGTCAATAGCGCCTTGAAGATGTTCTTCAGTCTTTGAAAGTCCAAATCCTGCACCTGATGTAACTGTAAATGATCCTGCTACATCTTTAAGTGCTTTAAAGTGTAGTGTTGCGTGAACTTGTTCTGCAACTGCTGTAGCTTGGAATAATCTGTTTACATTTGGGAATCCTTCTTTTTCTGCTGCTTCTCCCCAAATCATGTATCTCATGTGAGCTTGAGATTCTCCACCAAAAGCTGAACGTAAATTGTCTTGAGTCATTGCATTCATAGTAAACCTCCTAAAATTTTAAACTAAAACTTACTATATCATTATATCTTAAACAAAATTAATTTCAAGACACACTTACGTTTTCCATTTTTGCGGTTTGGTCGTAAGTTATTAACTCGTCAATTATTTCGTCCAAGTCTCCGTCGTTAATGCTGTCTATTTTATATAGTGTCAAATTAATTCTGTGATCAGTTACTCTTCCTTGAGGATAGTTGTAGGTTCTGATTCTTTCAGATCTGTCGCCGCTACCTACTTGAGTTCTCTTTTCCGCAGAAAGTTTTTCATTTTGTGCCTGCATTTCCATGTCATAAAGTCTTGACTTCAAAATTTTCATGGCCTTGTCCTTGTTTTTAAGCTGTGACTTCTCGTCTTGGCAAGACACTACCATGCCTGTGGGAATGTGGGTAATCCTAACTGCAGAGTCAGTTGTGTTTACAGATTGACCGCCGTTGCCGCTGGATCTGAATACATCCACTCTAATGTCTTGAGGGCTTACTTCTATTTCCACATCATCTACTTCGGGAAGTACCGCTACAGTTGCGGCGGAGGTGTGTATTCTTCCGCTGCTTTCCGTTTCGGGCACTCTCTGTACTCTGTGAACTCCCGACTCGTATTTTAATTTTGAATAGGCGCCTTTGCCTTCAATCATAAAGATAACTTCTTTGTAGCCGCCGATGCCGATTTCGTTTGTGTTCATTATGTCCACTTTCCAACCGTGGCGCTCTGCGTATCTATAGTATTGTCTAAAGAGAACTCCCGCAAATAAAGCGGCTTCATCTCCGCCTGTGCCGGCTCTTATTTCAACAATTACGTTTTTGTTGTCATTAGGGTCCTTGGGTACAATGAGTTTTTTTAATTCTTCTTCCAAAGCTTTAAGCTTCTCTTCATTTTCTTTTATGTCTTCCTTGACAAGTTCCCTCATGTCATCGTCTAAACTTTCTTCAAGCATTTCCTTTGAGCCGTTTAAATTGTCCTGAGTTTCTTTAAACTCTCTGTACTTTGAAACAATTGGCTCAAGCTCACCGTGTTCAATGGCATACTTTTGAAATTCCTGTGAATTAGAAATGACTTCAGGATCTATTAAAAGCTTTTCAAGCTCCTTATACCTGTCTTCAAATACGGATAATTTATCGTACATACTAACTCCTTACTCCTATGACAACTCTGTCCTTGCCGCCATAGTCTTTAAAACTTTCTATATTAATAAAATTATTTTCTCTTAAAATATTTTCAATGTCGGCTCTTTGATCGTATCCGATTTCAAAGGCAAGGTAGCCTCCCCCTTTAAGATACAAGGGCGCCGCCTTTGCAATATCTCTATAAAATTTTAAGCCGTCATCTCCCCCATCAAGGGCAAGTCGCGGTTCAAAATCTCTTACTTCTCTTTGCAATGTATCTATCACATCGCTTTTTATATAGGGCGGATTGGAATAAATAATGTCAAATTTTCCATCTACATTTGAAAACAAATCGGATTTAAAAAAATTACAACTTCCATTTAATCTTTCGTTATTTATTTCAGATACCTTTAAGGCATCATCTGAAATATCTACGCCCTTAACATTTATGCCCGTCTCCAAGTTTACTGTAAGGGAAAAACAACCGGAGCCGACACCTATTTCCAAAAAATCTTTCAACTTATTCCTTTTAATGAGATTTATAATTTTTTCGCAAGGTATCTCGCTGTCTTTGCGTGGGATTAATACACCTCTGTCCACAAAGTATTCTCTGCCGTAAAAATACGCCGAGTTTAAAATATATTGTAGCGGCTCACCATTTTTTCTTCTTTCCAAAATCTCTTTGAATTTTAAAACCGTACCTTCGCCCACAATTTCATTTAAGTGAGTGTGAATATAGGTAAGGTCATTCTCTGTAAGCTTGTAAATTATTTCCGAAACTTCATAATTCGGGTCTGCATACTCAATGTCTTTTAAATTTTCTCTACCTAAATGAATTAAGTCTTTTATTTCCACAGATCTGAAACTCCGTCTTTTGGAATTACTTCTTTAAGTGCGCAAATGGCAACTTCAATCTGGTCGTCTTCAGGCTCCAAAACAGTAAAATGTTTTTGAATAAAAAGTCCCGGCTTCGTAAAGAACTTTGCAATTTTAGAATCGCTTCTGCCGATTACACGGTTTATTTCATAAGAAATACCTGCAATTAAAGGCAGCGCCAAAATTCTAATTAAAATTCTCATAACAGGATTTGGCCAGCCGAAGAACGAAAGCACCAAAATGGACACAATCATTACCATAAATATAAAACTTGTGCCGCATCGAGGATGCATCCTCGGAAACTTTTTAACGTTTACTACAGTAAGAGGTAATCTGTTTTCATAGCAGTGAATGGTCTTGTGCTCGGCGCCGTGGTACATAAACACTCTTTGAATTTCTTCAAGCTTCTTGGTAAATTCCAGGTATATGAGAAAAATTATTATCCTCACAATACCTTCAATTAAGTTCAAGACAAATGTACTCTCTACATATTTGCCAATTAATGTCGCGAGCAAATTAGGTATTAATGTAAAGACGACAATAGCCACGATAAATGATGCGAATACGGAAAGGCCTGTGGCAACTTTCTCGCCCTTTTCTCCGTACTTCTTCTCCAAATATCCCGCTTCTTCTTCGTCATAAAATGATGCGGAATAAGTAAGAGCTCTCGTCCCGATGACCATTGCTTCAATCAGTCTATATGCCCCTCTTATTATTGGCAGGGACAAAAATTTATATTTTTTCTCAAGAGAATTAATCTCTTGGTTTTTAATTATTATTTCATTGTCCGGATTTCTCACAGCTATGGAAATTTCTTCCGGACCTCTCATCATGATTCCTTCGATTAAAGCTTGACCGCCTATTGTTGTCTTAAAAGAACTCTGATAAATCTTTTCTTCCAATTTTCCTCCTAATTCAAAAATAAGGTTAGCCAAACGCTAACCCTTATTTTATCTTTGATACTTTTTATTGAATTTCTCAATACGTCCGCCGTGGTCAGTAAACTTTTGCTTGCCTGTGAAGAAAGGATGGCATTCTGAGCATACCTCAACTTTCAAACTTTCTTTTACTGATCCGGTTTTAAATGTATTACCGCAAGCACATGTAACTGTTGCTTCTTTGAATTCAGGTTGTATATCCTTTTGCATAATTCCACCCCTTTATCTATTACATAAATTAACTGTTACAGTATAACATACCACGTGTAGTTTATCAATTAAAAACCGTTTATGTCAACATTTTCTAAAAAAGTTTTATTATTTTTATACAGAGTGAGCTGTTCCAAAATCTTTTCAGTAATCTCCTGAGTGGAGCTGCCGCCCATTGCACGCCTTATGCCATAAGCAAATTCCATCTCTTCAGGACTTAATAAAAGCTCTTCCTTTCTGGTGCCGGATTTATAAATATCTATTGCGGGGAAAATTCTCTTTTCGGAAAGTCTTCTGTCCAAATGGACTTCCATGTTGCCTGTGCCCTTAAACTCTTCAAAGATTACATCGTCCATTCTGCTACCCGTTTCTATTAACGCCGTGGCAATTATTGTAAGAGATCCTCCCTCTTCCAAATTTCTTGCGGCACCGAAAAATCTCTTGGGCTTGTGAAGGCTTAGAGGGTCTAAACCGCCTGAGAGCGTCTTGCCGCTTGGAGGCGTTATAAGGTTGTAGGCGCGGGCCAGCCTTGTCAGAGAGTCCATAAGTATTACTACGTCTTCTCCCTTCTCTACAAGCCTCTTCGCCCTTTCAAGACCCATTTCCGCAACTCTCGTGTGGTTCTTAGGTTGTTCGTCAAAGGTTGAGTAAAGCACTTCTCCATCTACCGACCTTTGCATATCCGTTACCTCTTCAGGTCTTTCGTCAATTAATATGACCATTAGGTGTATCTCAGGGTAATTTAATTTAATGGACTTGGCAAGTTTTTTAAGTAATGTGGTCTTTCCGCTTTTAGGTTGGGAAACTATAAGACCTCTTTGTCCCTTGCCTATTGGTGAAATTAAATCCATCATTCGTGTAGCAAAGTCCTTGGGGTCATTTTCAAGTTTTATTTTTTCCTTGGGATAAATGGGAGTTAAGCTTTCAAAATTAGGTCTGTGTCCAACTTTAAATGCTTCCAGTCCGTTTACTTCGTCTATATATATGAGAGCATTGTAGTTGTCACCTTCAGTTTCTCTCGCAATTCCCTTGACCATGTCTCCCGTTTGAAGTCTGAACTTTCTAATTTGAGATGGTGCTACATATATGTCGTCTTCTCCCGGCAAATAATTTTTAACTCTCAAAAATCCGAAGCCGTCAGGGAGTACTTCAAGGACACCTTTTACTTCTTCCTTGCCCACTTGCGTATCATCTTTAAAAGTAGGCTCCACATTTTTTATTTCCGGGTCTTTAAAGTCATCCTCGCAAATCTCATCTTTAAATTCAATTTCATCTTCGTCTAATGCCTCTACATTGTCTTCCGAATCTTCAAGCACGTCTAATTCATTTAAAAGTTTTATAAGCTCTTCTTTCTTGTACTTGTAGGGAGTCTTTATGCCGCGACTTTCGGCTTCCTTGCGAAGTTCAACTACAGTTTTTTTCTTGGGAGAATCTTCTTTTTCTTTTGCATTTTCAATCGCTTCCGAAACAATTTCCACCAATTCATTTTTCTTGTACTTGTAAGAACTCTTAATGTTAAATTTTTCCGCCAAATTTCTCAGCTCATTCATATTCATAAGAGAGAGCTCTTCTTTGGAATAGTGAACGTGTGGCAGAGTTCCGTCCTTAATGTAGTTTAAATAGTCTTCTTTTGAGAGGGAATCACTTGGAAAAAGACCCATTGATACTGCAATTTTTTTAATATCATCTAAGCTTTTTTCACTAAGCAAATCTGTATTGTCCATTACTTCTCCTCTTATTTAGCGTAGCTTGGCTTTGAATCCAATTTATGCACGCTGTTTATAAATCTGATTGTACCGCTTGGCAGTCTCAGTACCATGGTCTCAGTCTTGGCTACGTTTTTGCCGTAGAATTTAATTCCTTTTAGCAAATCACCTGTTGTAATTCCCGTTGCAGAAAATACAACTTCATTGCCCTTAACAAGGTCGTCAATGGTGTAAATTTTTTCCAAGTCGTTGTGGAACTCCTTACATCTTTCCATTTGCGCTTCATCTGTAGGAGTAAGTCTGCCTTGGAAGTCACCGCCCAGGCACTTAAGTGCAGCTGCAGCTATAACGCCTTCAGGTGCGCCGCCCTTGCCGATAATTAAATCCACGCCTGTGTCTTCAAAGCAAGTTTCAATTGCAGTTAGAATATCTCCGTCTGAAACCAACTTAATCTTTGAGCCTAACTTTCTTATTTCGTCTATAATAGGTTGATGTCTTTCTCTGTTTAACATTGCAACTGTAATGTCTTCCACATCTTTGTCAAGGGCCTTGGCAACTCTCTTAATGTTTTCCGTGGGAGAGTCTTCCAAATTAATACATCCCTTTGCCTTGGGTCCACATGCAATTTTGTCCATGTAAACGTCCGGTGCATTTAATAGACATCCTCGTGGCGCTACTGCGACTACGGAGATGGCATTTGCCATGCCGTTTGCTATAGAAGTTGTGCCGTCCAATGGGTCAACTGCTATGTCAACTTTTTCGTATTCCCTGTCCGAGTTCTTGCCTATATGTTCTCCAATGTATAGCATAGGAGCTTCGTCAATTTCTCCTTCACCTATTACTACAACGCCGTCGATTTCAACTGTGTCGAACATTCTTCTCATTGCATCAACAGCCGCGCCGTCTGCTCCGTTTTTATCTCCCTTGCCCAAAAATCTGCTGGAAGATATAGCAGCAGCTTCACACACTCTTGCCAAGTTTAACGCCAAATTACGATCCATTATTTAACACCTTCCCAATCTTTTAAAAATC
>CABTXP010000024.1 GCA_902488815.1 uncultured Eubacteriales bacterium
AAAGAGGTGTCCTTATTTTTTTATAATAATAGCGAGACTATTACAGTTAGTTCGGGACATTCCCAAGCGTAGGGAAGCGGTGCGTGGGTGTGTCCCGTAAAAACAAACTTAAATAGCACACGATATTCAGAAAAAGATATTGTCAAGGGGACACACGGCACGCCTGCACATGTCAAGCTATGCTTGACTTGTGGATGTCCCCTACGATAAGGATTTATTTTTATTTTGGAATCGTTTACAATTATAAACTTTGTTTTTATAGGGAATTTACATTGTTTACAACTATGTTAATTGTTATACTAATATTAGTTTAGATTTAGAGGTGAGATATGATTGTTTCTATTGTCCTGGCGGCAGGTGAAGGCACGCGAATGCGCTCACAAACTCCAAAGGTGCTTCACAAAATTTGCGGCAAAAGCCTTTTGGAACATGTGCTTGACTGCTTAAAGGATTTGAAATCTGATAAACAAGTTGTCATTGTGGGACACAAGGGCGATGCGGTTAGGGAATATTTTAGAAATCGCGAGTCAATTGTGTTTGTAGACCAACCGGTGGGGAAAGAATACCCATACGGCACCGGCTTTGCAGTTAAATGCGCTGCCCATGAATTTTCAGATGAGGACACTGTACTTATATTAAACGGCGATGCCCCTTTAATTTCAAAAGATACTCTAAGGGACCTTTTGGAATATCACAATAAGGGTCTTTTTTCATGTACTGTACTCACTGCACACATTAATAACCCCAAGGGCTATGGCAGAATTTTAAGAGACAAAAGCAGCTTTTTGGAAAAAATTGTGGAAGAAAATGACGCCACGGCAGAAGAAAAATTAATTACAGAAGTTAATTCAGGTGTCTATGTCTTTAAAGGCAAGGACCTTTTAAATTCAATTGATGAAATCAGTGCCGACAACAACAAAGGTGAGTTGTACCTCACCGATGTCATTGAAATATTAAAAGGCAAGGGCAAAAAAGTCGGAGCTTTTGCAACTTCAAATGAAAAAGAAATTTTAGGCATTAACTCAAAGGTTGAGCTTGAAAGTGTGGGAAGAATTATGAGAAATGAAATTAACACCGAGTACATGAGAGAAGGTGTTGTCATTGTCGGTGTCCAAAACACATATATAGATAAAGGTGTAAAGATCGGAAGAGATACCGTAATCTTTCCCGGGGCTTTAATTGAAGGAGAAAGTGTAATCGGCGAAAATGTCACGATAAAGGGATTCACGCACATTGTTAACTCCGAAATCAAAGACGGGTCCAATATTGAAAGTTCAGTAATAGAAGATTCAATTGTAGGGCAAAATGTTAAAATCGGACCATTTGCACATCTTAGACCGAACAGCAAAATTTGCGACAATGCAAAAATCGGAAACTTTGTAGAAATTAAAAATACAAACATAGGCGAAGGCTCAAAGGCTTCACACTTGACCTACTTGGGAGACAGCGACGTAGGTGCAGGTGTAAATATCGGCTGCGGAGTAATTACTGTAAATTATGACGGAAAAAATAAATTCAGAACTACTATTGAAGACGGTGCTTTTGTAGGATGTAATGCAAATCTAATTGCGCCTGTCAGTGTAGGTAAGGACGCTTTTATTGGTGCCGGCAGCACTATTACCGACGATGTCGGGTCCGGAGATCTCGCAATAGGTAGAGCGAGACAGGAAATAAAAGTAAGTTGGGTAACTAAAAAGAACAATATGGAGGGTCAAAAATGAGTTGTAATTTTGGAGACGTAATAATTTTTACGGGAAATTCTAATCCCGGGCTTGTAAATGATATTTGTAAACATTTAAAAGTTGAGCCCGGAAAATGTGAGGTTAAGACTTTCAGTGACGGAGAAATTGAAATTGACATCGGAGTTTCCGTAAGAGGAAAAGACGTCTATGTAATTCAATCAACTTCCAATCCGGTTAATGACAACTTGATGGAAATGTTGATTTTTATGGACGCTTTAAAACGTGCTTCAGCTACGAGAATTAACGCAGTAATTCCATACTACGGCTATGCTCGTCAAGACAGAAAAACAAAGGCAAGAGAACCTATTACTTCAAAACTTGTTGCGGATTTATTGAGCACCGCAGGTGCAGACAGAGTTGTGGCAATGGATTTACACGCAGGACAAATTCAAGGATATTTTGACATCCCTGTAGACCATTTAACGGCAATTCCCGTTTTGGCAAGTTATTTTAAAGATATTGTAAAGAACGAAGAATTTGTAGCGGTATCTCCCGACTTAGGCGGCGTTACAAGAACGAGAAAATTTGCAAATGAACTGAATCTTCCCATAGCAATTATTGAAAAGAGAAGACCTAAGCCAAATGTTTCTGAAATTATGAATATAATCGGCGACGTAGATGGCAAGGACTGTATCTTGGTAGATGACATTATTGACACTGCCGGCACAATTTGCAATGCAGCTATGGCATTAAAAGAAAAGGGTGCAAAGAAAGTATATGGCGTTGCAACTCACGGCGTACTTTCAGGACCTGCTGTTGAAAGAATTAAAAACAGCGAACTTGAAAAATTTATTATTACGGATACAATTATGCTTCCTGAAGAAAAACACATTGACAAAATTGATGTAGTAAGCGTGGCAAGAATTTTCGCATCAGCTATCAGAAGAATTAACCACAATGACTCAGTAAGCGAAATGTTTGATAAAAGGTGATAGTTTGTTTTTAGTAGTCGGTCTCGGCAATCCGGGATCTCAGTATGAATTTACAAAGCACAATGTGGGATTTTTAACCGTGGACTACTTGGCGGAGAAGTTAAACATTAAGATTAACAAGCTTAAGTTTAAAGGACTTTTTGCCAAGGAAAAGATTGAAAATGAAGATGTGGTGCTTTTGAAACCTCAGACTTATATGAATTTAAGCGGGGAAAGTGTGAGGGATTTTGCAAATTTTTTCAAGATCCCTCCTGAAAATATAATTGTAGTGGTAGATGATGTGGATCTTCCCATGGGCAAAATTCGCATTAGAAAAAAAGGCAGCGCCGGCACACACAACGGCATGAAGTCAATAATCTATCAGCTGCAAAGCGACAACTTTATTCGCATAAAAGTGGGAATAGAAAGAGAAGACAGAAAAGACGACCTTGCAGACTATGTGCTTAAAGGCTTTTCAAAAGATGAAGTTCCCATAATGGAAGAGAGTATGGAGAGGGCGGCGAAGGCCGTTTTGGAAATTTTAAAAAAAGGCCCGGATGTGGCGATGAATAAGTTTAACTAAGCTCAAAATTTATTTTGAGCTTTTTCGCGGTGGTCATGGAAGCTTTAAAAAATTTATTAGAGAACACACAATTTTATAAAGAACTTTTAAATGCCATTGAAAGTAAAGAGAGGACTATTGGAATCTTCGGCACCGTGCCGGGATTCTATCCTTTTTTAACCTACAATTTGTCAAAGTCATACACTCGCCCCATAATCTATGTGGCAAGAGACGACTTAGGGGCCAAGAGAATTGCCTCCGACCTTTTATCCTTAGGTGTAAAGGCTTCTTACATGGAGACTCGTGAAGTATTTTTTTACAAAAGCGACGCCGGTTCTTTGGACAAAAGACAGAGAAGGATTAACACTATTTCAAATATTTTAAACGATGAAGTTGAAGTATTGGTGCTGCCTTTTCAATGTCTCTTTGACAAATTTACTTTAAAAGAAAATTTTAAAGAGCTTTCTTTTGAAATAAATTTAGACACGGTAATGGAAAAGGAAGAGCTTATCAACAGACTTATAAAGTCGGGGTACTCTTACTCTGCACAAGTTGAAGGGAAGGGTCAGTTCGCTCACAGAGGCGGAAATGTAGATATATACACTTCAGAGGAGTTCCCTTACAGAATTGAATTTTTCGGCGACGAAGTGGACTCCATTAGAATTTTCGACCCCAAGACTCAAAGGTCTTTGGAAAATACAGATTCGGTCTACATAACTCCCGCCAAGGAAATTATTTATAAAGACGAAGACATTAAAAGTATAAAGGCAAAAATTTTAAAAGAAATTAAAAGCTCAAAGTTAAAGGGCGAGAGCTTGGACGCTTTAAAAGAAAGATTTATGCCTGTAGTGGATTCTCTTACGGAGAACGGTGAGATAGACAACAGAGAATTTCTTCTGCCCTTCTTGGACGCCAAAAGCACCTCTACAATACTTAACTATTTTGAAAATGAGCCTTTGATTATTTTTGAAGAGTCGGAATTTTCTTACAACTCCTACTTGGAGACAAAGAGAGTTACCCTTGAAAACATTCAAGACTTAAAAGAGAGAGGCCTTCTTTTAAAATCTCACGACAAGGTGGGCCTAAATGAGTTGGACGTCTTGGAGCAAGTGGGAAAACACACTTCCATTACACTTAATTCACTTATAAAGTCTCAAAAAATTTTGCCGCCTACACATTTAATTAATCTTCACATGAGAAGTATTACAAACTTCAGAGGCAGAATTGACATCTTTAAAGAAGAAGTTGATTTTATAAAAAATTCCGGCTACAAGGTAGTGATCTTAGGCGGCACGGAAGACAGGTCAAAGAGACTTGTTGAAAATTTGTGCAGAGAAAATGTAATTGCCTCATATTTAGGAGTAAATTCTGAAATTGAAAAGGGTAGTGTCTATGTCGCTCCCGGCTCTTTAAACGAAGGCTTTGAAATAATTGAAGAAAAAATTGCCTTAATTAATTTTAACGAAATTTTCAAAGAGCAAAAACCTAAGAAGAAAAAGAAAAAAGCACACAACTTAAATTTTGAAGACCTTGCAATAGGCGACTATGTAGTTCACGAATCCTACGGCGTGGGAAGATATGCAGGCACCACCAAACTAAATGTGCAAGACGTGGTCAAGGACTTTATCACCATTGAATACAGCGGAGAGGACAAGCTCTTCCTTCCCATAGACTCTCTTTCCGACATATACAAGTACATCGGTCAGGAGGGGAAGGCGCCCAAGCTCAACAAGCTGAACTCTATGGAATGGAAGAAGTCCAAGGCAAAGGTCAAGGCCTCTGTAAGAGAAATGGCGGAAGACTTAATCAGACTCTATTCCAAGAGAGCGGCATCAAAGGGTTATTCTTTTTCACCGGACACACCTTGGCAAAAGGATTTTGAAGACGCATTTTTCTTTGAAGAAACGGAAGGACAAATTGAAGCCATTGAGGATATAAAGAGGGACATGGAGTCGGACATGCCTATGGACAGACTTCTTTGTGCCGATGTGGGTTACGGTAAGACGGAGGTTGCACTTCGCGCCGCATTTAAAGCTGTAATGGACGGCAAACAGGTGGCATTTTTGTGCCCGACTACCATTCTTGCAAGACAGCACTACAATACGATTGTGGAAAGATTTAAAGACTTTCCCATAGAAGTTGTAATGCTCTCCCGTTTTCGCACCAAGAAGGAGCAGGAGAAGGACATTGTAAAGCTTCAAGCGGGTGTGGCGGAAATTGTAGTGGGTACTCACAGAATACTTTCAAAAGACGTAAAGTTTAAAGACTTGGGACTTCTCATAGTGGATGAAGAGCAAAGGTTCGGCGTTAAAGACAAGGAAAAGCTGAGAATGTTAAAAGAAAATGTAGACACTCTCACTTTAACGGCAACGCCCATACCTCGTACACTTCAAATGTCAATGGTAGGCATAAGAGACATGAGCGTCATAGAGACGCCGCCTGAAGACAGATTTCCCGTACAAACCTATGTACTTGAGTACAGCGACATTTTTATAAGAGATGCAATAATAAAAGAGTTGGGGCGCAATGGCCAGGTCTACTATCTCTTTAACAGAGTGGCGGAAATGGAAAGCAAACTTGCGGAGCTTAAAAAACTTGTGCCGGAAGCGCGAATTGAAGCGGCAAACGGTCAAATGGACAAGGCCCAACTTGAAAGCACAATGGAGAGATTTTTCGACGGAGAAATTGACGTCCTTTTGTGTTCTACAATTATTGAAACGGGAATGGACGTGCCCTCGGCAAATACTTTAATCGTAACGGACGCCAACAGACTTGGTCTTTCCCAACTATATCAACTCCGTGGCAGAATAGGCAGAAGTCACAGGATGGCATATGCCTACTTTACCTACGAAAAAAACACTTCTATCTCGGAAGTGTCGGAGAAAAGACTTCGTGCCATAAGAGAGTTTACAGAATTCGGCAGCGGATATAAAATTGCAATGCGTGACCTTGAAATTCGCGGCTCGGGAAATATTTTGGGCAAGGCACAGCACGGACACATGGACTCAATCGGCTACGACCTTTATGTAAAGTATTTAAAAGATGCGGTTAAGGAATTAAAAGGAGAAGAAATTTCTCCGCCACATGAAATCACGACCAAAATTGATTTGAAAGTGGACTCCTTTATACCCGACTCATATATTGAAGACTCGCAAATCAGAATGGAAATTTATAAAAAGATTGCCGTCTTACAAAAAGAAGAGGACTACAGCGACCTTGTAGATGAACTCTTCGACAGATTCGGCGATATACCCAAGTCCCTTTCAAATTTAATGGACATAGTTCTCATTAAAAACATGGCGACGAAGGCGGGTATTTTGGAAATAATCGGAAGAGATGGAGAAATTTCTATTTATTTTGCAAAGGACAAGTTAAAACTTTCATTAATCAACGAGCTTAAGACGGTATACAAAGACGGTATAGGATTTAATTTAGGCATACGACCCAGACTTATTTTAAAAAATTATAAGTATCCCTTGGAAGATTTAAAAAATATTATCGGATTCGTTTAACATATATTTCACAAATGTGTGTTAAAATGTAATCTGTTATAATAAAAAAAGATTTAGGAGGAACACCTTTGAACAAAATTACAAAGAGAATTATTATTACAACAATACTTACTCTTACCTTAGTTCTAAGTGCCTGTGGCGCAAAGAGAACTCCAAACGGCAAGGACGGAGTAGTAGCAAAAGTTAACGGAACGGATATTACACTTGATGACTTTTTAGTAGAGTACGCTGCACAAAGAAACATTATTGAACTTGCATCTATTAAACAAGGCCAAGACCCTGAAGAATTTTTCAACCAACAAGATCCTTCAACAGGCGTGCCTATGGGTATGAAGCTTAGAGAAGTAGTACTAAAGAATCTTGAACAAACAGAAATCATCAGACAAAAGCTTGAAGAAGACGGCTACACTGTAGACGAAGCTGAAGTTCAAAAAGAAATTGACGGCTATATTGAAAGCTACGGCTCACAAGAAGCATTCAGTCAAGCATTGGAACAACAAGGATACAGCGAAGCGTTTTTGAGAAACTATGTTAAGAACAGAATTATGTTTAACGAGTTCTACGAAAGATTCAGCAAAAACTTTGAATCTACAGACGAAGATGCCAAGGCATACTATGACAAGAACTCGGAAAATTATACAGTATTTAATGCCGACCATATTTTGGTAGACACTGAAGACTTGGCAAAAGAAATTAAAAAAGAATTGGAAGACGGAGCAGACTTTGCAACACTTGCAAAAGAAAAATCCATTGACCCGAGTGCAAAAGAAAACGGCGGCGCATTAGGCGACTTCGGTCCCGGTGCAATGGTAGCTGAATTTGAAGAAGGTGTTAAGAAGACAAACGAAGGGGAAATCTCTGATCCGGTTAAGTCAGTTCACGGATACCACATTATAAAAGTTAATAAAAAATCTGTGAAGGCTTTTGACGAAGTAAAGGAAGAAATAAAGACACAACTGTCACAAGAAAAATTTGACGATTGGGTTAACTCACTTGAAAAAGATGCAAAGATCGACGAGTATATCGACTTAAGACACGAAGTTGAAATACCTGGAGAATACAAGATAAAAGACACTCAAGGCGAAGCGCAAGGTGAAGATGTAGAAGTTTCTTCAAAAGACGACACTAAACCGGTAGAAGATGAAGTGACACCGGCAAATAAATAAAAATGGAGGACCTTCCGAGAAATCGGAAGGTTTTTTTAAAATGATAAATATTATAGGCATGGGACCGGGGGACAAAAATTTACTTACGCTTCAAGCTGTAAATCTTATTACCTCCGGCAACAAAAACTATTTACGCACAAAGGAACACGGCGCAACTGAATACTTTATTGAAAACAATATACCCTTTACATCATTCGACTACTTATATGATGAGGAAGAGTCTTTTGATATGGTCTATGAAAATATAGTAAAGACCTTAATAGAAGAAGGACTTAGGTCGGAAATAAATTACTTGGTGCCCGGAGATCCTCTTATAGCGGAAAAAACTGTAGAGCTTTTAATAGCATCGGGAGAAAGGATTAACATTGTATCGGGAATAAGTTTTATTGAACCTACACTTAGACTTGTGAAGCGGGATCCCCTGGAAGGCTTAAAGTTTTTAAACGGGGAAACTTTAAATTTTTACGACATAGACAGAGAGAGCGACACACTTATTACACAGGTCTACAATGAAAGGCTTTTGTCGGAAGTAAAATTAACTTTGGCAAGTGTGTTTAATGACGAATATGAAATATTTTTTGTAAAAGATGCAGGCACAAAGACTGAAACTGTAAAAAAATTAAAAGTTTTTGAGTTGGATAGAGAAATTGCAAACCATCAGGTTGCAATATATGTGCCTCGCTACAGCGGCATGAGCATAGGAAGATTTTTAAACGAAACTTGCGATAATGTTAAAAATATTAGGGGTGAAGAAGAAATCCTAAAGGATTTAAAGGAAATCATCTCGGAAATAAATGCCGGATCCGATGAAGGTTACTTTAATATTTACGACATTATATAATTTTTTTGGATAAAACAGGTTAAAACATTGAAAAATACAAAAAAATAGTGGAAATGTCGGAAAACTTAGGTTATAATTGGAATAGTTGAAAAAAGCCACCATTGGCTATACAACTAATACTTGTATAAAGACAGACCTCATGGTATATTACATTTGATTGGACAACAGAGGTTGTCTTATTAAGTCAACAAGGCAAATTAAGGAGGAAATATTTAATGAACAAATCAGAATTAGTTGCAAGCATTGCACAAAAAAGTAACTTAACAAAGAAAGATGCTGAAACAGCACTTAACAGTTTTATCGCTTCAGTAGAAGAAGCTCTTGCAGCAGGAGAAAAAGTTCAATTAGTTGGATTCGGAACTTTTGAAGTTAGAGAAAGAAAAGCAAGAGAAGGAAGAAATCCGAGAAATCCTAAGGAAGTTATTAAGATTCCGGCATCAAAAGCACCGGTATTCAGAGCAGGAAAAGCCCTTAAAGAAATTGTAAATAAATAACTTATATCCCGCCTGTGGCGGGATTTCTTTATTTTAATCAAATAGTATCTCTATGATGCTATTTTTTTATTGCAGTCCTTGTTTAATAAGGACAATATTTTATAATATTAAAAATTCACAACATCTGTTAAGATAGTAGTGTATAGAAACTATAAGATGGAATTCAATTATATATTTACTTTAGTATAATTGAAATATTTGGGAGGCAAATTGAAAAACACTAAAAAATTGGCAATACTCGGTATGATGATTGCACTTCACATTATATTAAACTCAGTTGCTACCATACCCACACCTATGAACAGATTCGGCCCAAGCTTTTTGGTTATGGCGCTTTCAGGAGGACTTTTCGGCCCCGGAAGTGGAGCTGTAGTAGGAGGACTTTCCGATTTTATAAGGGCAAATGCAATGCCTCAAGGAGGAAATTATTTCCCGGGATTTACTCTTACTTCAATTATAGCCGGATTAATCTACGGGTTTTTCCTATACAATAAAGAGCCCAAGGCATGGCGAATAGCAAGTGCATCATTACTTGTAGACTTGGTGCCCAACTTTTTAATTAACTCATATTGGCTGAGTATGTTAAGAGGTATTACCTATACACAGTCACTATATATGAGATTGGTGCCTGCAGTATTTCAAGCACAATTAAAACTTATAATAATGTTGATTGTTTATCCGAAATTATATGAACTTACAAAGAAGAAATTATTAAAAGATGGATATAGATAAATTTAGAGAAATACTATCCGACTTAATTGACGAACTTCCCTTGGAAATTTTTGAAAATTTAAACGGCGGCGTCCTTGTGTCGGAAGAAGAAAAAACTTATGAGGGAAAGGACTCCCTCTACATAATGGGGCAGTACATTGTAGGACAGTTGGGATCTCAAGTTGTAATATACTACGGGTCCTTCAACAAACTCTATTGGTACTACTCCGAAGAACAGCTTAAGGAAAAGCTTAGAGAAGTGCTTCACCATGAGTTGACTCACCATGTGGAGTACATGGCGGGGGCAAATGATCTTCATGTGGAAGATTTAAAATTTTTAAGCGCATTGGATGATGATAATGAATAAAATATCAGGTTATTTTTATAAGATAATAGGGAAAATTACAGATTATTTTTTGCAGGCGGTAATGTTTGTCGTCGGCATTATGGTGGGATTTTTTAAATCCATCCAAAGAGCCTTCGCAATAATACTTTCCATGGGCGGATGCCTCTTTGTAATCTTAATCTTAAACCCTGTTTTTTTGTACGAAATTTTAAAAAGGCCATGGCTTTTCACTTTAATACTTTTGGCATTTATTTTTCCCATACTTGGCACTTTTTCAATAGGTCATTTAAAATACGTGCACTACATGGTGACGGAATATCTTTATGACAAAAGCGACTACTATCTCTTGGGTAGAAAGAGACAGTTTGAAGATATGGAAAGCTACGGCAGACAGTACAGAATAAAAGAGGAAGAAGAGAGATTTAAAGAACAGGAACGCAGGAGAAAAGAAAGAGAAGCGGAGTGGAACAGGAGATTTGAAGAGTATGAACAAGGGGGTTTCCACTGGGAGTTTATAAACTTTAACGACTTCTTCGACCCTAACGGTCCTTTCCAACAATACTACCAGCAACAACAGCAACAGGGATACCAAGGTCAGTACCAAAACCAAGGGGGATACAATCCTCAGTCCTTCGGCATAAGCTTTATTAAAGAATACGAGGAGTCCTGTGATATTTTAAAGGTGCCTTATACGGCGGACAAAGATGAAATAAAACTTGCCTACAGAAAGCTTGCAAAGGAATATCACCCGGACCTTAACAGGGATCCCGGAGCGACGGAAATGTTTCAAAAAATCGGCAATGCCTATGAATTTTTAAACGACTCCAATATTGAAAGATATAAAAGTATGAAAGGAAACCAATGAGATTAGATAAATTTTTAAAAAACTCACGACTTATTAAGAGAAGAACAGTTGCCAAAAGTGCCTGCGACGGCGGCAACGTCTTTGTAAACGACAAGGTTGCAAAGGCGGGAGATGATGTAAAAGTAGGAGATACAGTTGAAATTGTATTCGGAAGCGGCAACTTAAAAGTTGAAGTATTGGAATTAAAAGAAGTTGTAGGTAAATCCGATGCAGAAGAAATGTATCGCGTAATAGGAAAATAAGTGGGAAATAGGTAAAAATACAAATTTCAGCTTGAATTTATAATAAACTCATGCAATAATTAAGTAAAGTGGGGGTTGCAATGGAAAATAGACAAAAAAATCAAACTAATTCCTCAAAAATTAATATTTATTTAATTTTAATAGTCTTACTCTTAATTTACTCATTATTCTCAGGGGCAAAAGCTTTAGCGGACAGAAATGAAAAGCTTAGACAAATCACGGAAAACGAAAGTGTAATTAACGAGCTTAATACTTCTATTTCAGAGTTGGAAGAACAGATAGCAAACTCAAAAAGTGACGAGTTTATAGAAAAAGTTGCCAGAGAAGATTTGGGCATGGTTAAGCCCAGAGAGATAATTTATGTAGTTAAAGACAGCGAACTCCCAAAGGATAACAAATAGGAGGACAGGATGGAAGTAGCGGTTGGAGATATTGTAGAAGGCGTAGTTACAGGACTTGCGAAATTCGGAGTTTTTGTAAAAATTTCCGACACGGAAAAGGGACTTGTACATATATCCGAGTTGTCAAATTCATATGTAAAAAAAGTCGAAGATGTAGTAAGTGAAGGAGATACTGTAACCGTCAAGGTTCTCTCTATTGATAACGGAAGGCTGAATCTTTCGATTAAACAGGCGTTGCCGGAAGAAGAATATGTCGAAGAACCGGAGCCTGAATTTGATGAAGCTTTTGAAGCAAAATTGAAAAAGTTTTTAAAAGTAAGTCAAGAAAAGTTAGAGTCTAAAAGGTCTCGCGAGAACTTTAAATCTAATGGATATAAAAAGAGATAAGTGATAGAGTTCTATCACTTTTTTTTAAATATGAACGGAAAATTTCTTGAAAATATTAATAAATACAATTTAATAAAATCGGGAGAAAAAATTTTTGTCGGAGTTTCAGGGGGCTGTGACTCCATGTTTTTGCTTTACAATCTAATTTGTCTACGAGATGTACTTAACTTTCAAATGTGTGTTCTCCATCTCAATCACATGGTAAGAGATGAGGCGGCAGACGACGAGAACTTCGTAAGAGATTATTGTAAGGCACATGGCGTAGAATTTATCTCTGAACAAAGAGATATGAATCTTCTTGCCAAGGAGAGGGGCCTTTCTCCTGAAGATGCCGGAAGGGTCTTGCGCTATGATTTTTTTAGAAAAAATGCAAA
Source organism: uncultured Eubacteriales bacterium (assembly GCA_902488815.1). Taxonomy (GTDB): domain Bacteria; phylum Bacillota; class Clostridia; order Tissierellales; family Peptoniphilaceae; genus KA00134. Next base: position 12,555 of record CABTXP010000024.1, read on the forward strand.
GGGTTGCAAAATTTTTTTGGCACACAACGCAGATGACCAAGTGGAGACGGTGCTACAGAGAATTGTAAGAGGCACGGGTATTGACGGACTAAGCGCCATGGATTTTGTGTCGGGAGATATTGTAAGGCCAATTTTAAATATAAGTCGAGCTGAGATAGAAGACTACGTAGAGAAAAACCAAATACCCTTTGTCCACGACAAGACTAACGATACTTTAATTTACGAGAGAAACATGGTGAGAAATGTTATAATCCCAAAGCTTAAGGAGTTAAACCCCAATGTGGGCGAAGCAATCTTTAGACTTAGTGACAGTGCAAGGGAAGAGAGTAACTACTTGGACGGCATAGCAAGGAATGTCTATGAAGATGCTTGTTCTTACAAAGGCTTAAATATTTCAAAGCTTTTACTTGATGATCCTGTCATTGTGAGGCGCGTGTTTAAGATTTTTATTCAGGAAAATTTTAATTCCACAAAGGGAATATATAAAGTTCACTACGATTTGCTTTTGGATTTTTTAAATTCAACTACGGGAAAATCTTTGGACCTTCCCGGAGGTAAAGTCATTGTAAATAACTACGGATACTTAAATTTTTTCGAGGAAAACATCAAAGAAAAAACAAATTTAAAGCCTGAAGTGTTGAACTTGGGCAAAAATTTTACAAATTACGGCGTCTTCACTCTTTCAAAAGGTTATAGAGATGTAAGCGCCGATTCAGTTAACATTGATTTCGACAAAGTTAAAGGCAGTATAAGTATTAGATATAGAAAAAACGGAGATGCCTTTATTCCCTTGGGCATGAAGGGTATAAAGAAGCTAAAGGATTTTTTTATTGACGAAAAGGTCGTTAAAGACCTTAGAGATATAGTTCCCATTATAACTGATGAGGAAAAAATTCTATGGGTTTGCGGCTATAGAATGAGTGACGAGGTAAAAATTACCGGCGACACTGAAAATATTTTAAATTTAAGGAGAGAAAAATGATTGAGGGAATTAAAGAAGTTTTAATCACTGAAGAAGATATTAGAGCTAAGGCCAAGGAAATTGGCGAACAAATCACTCGCGATTACAAGGGCAAGAAAATTTTGTGCGTGGGAATTTTAAAGGGCAGCGTTGCCTTTATGTCCGAACTTATTAAGCATATTGATTTGCCTTTGGAAATAGATTTTATGGACGTGTCCTCTTATGTAGGAACTCAGACTTCAGGTGAAGTTAGAATTTTAAAAGACCTTGACTACTCTGTACAAGGCAAGGACATTTTAATAATAGAAGATATTATTGATACGGGCATAACCCTCAACTACTTAGTTTCTCTTTTCAGACATAGAAAAGTAAATTCCGTATGCATTGCAACTTTACTTACAAAACCTAAGAGAAGAAAGGTCGATGTAGATGTAAAGTACACCGGTTTTGAAATAGACGATTTGTTTGTTGTAGGCTATGGACTGGACTACAACGAGCTATATAGGAACCTTCCTTTTATCGGAATACTTGAGGAGAATGTATATAGTTAATGCAAAATATCTGTAATTAATATATAATACTCTCATATGTCAAAGGAGGTATGAATGAATAAAAGATTTCGCGGCGCAGGATTTTACATTTTACTGTTAGCCGTTCTTATTATTGCCATGAGATTTTTTTCACCCCCGGCAAAGACTATTCCTACCAAATCATTTTCTGAATTTATAACAGAACTCCAACAAGGAGAGATCAAATCTGTTGTAACAGGCTCAAATAGAGTTTATAAAGTTCAGAAAAAGGGAGCGGGATCTGCTGAAGGTGAAGTTTATACTACAATAATTCCTGTGGAAGCCAAGGACAGTTTTTACAAAGACTACTTGGCAACACAAGTTGAGAATAACGGTCTTGAAGTCATCAGTGAAAAAGATGCGGAAAGATCAATATTTGTGGAATTAATTCCCAATATTTTGATTTTGGTTGTATTTATTTTCTTCTGGTATTCAATGGTATCCAATGCCCAAGGAGGGGGAAAGATGAACTCCTTCGGCAAGAGCAAGGCAAAGATGCTCAAGGATGATGAAAATAAAAAGCCGGTTACTTTTAACGATGTGGCAGGTTTGCAGGAAGAGAAGGAAGAACTTTTGGAAATTGTAGATTTCCTTAAAGACCCGCGCAAGTTTGTAAAGATGGGCGCAAGAATACCCAAGGGCGTTCTACTTGTAGGTCCTCCGGGCACAGGCAAAACTTACCTTTCAAAGGCTGTTGCAGGAGAGGCAAGGGTACCCTTTTTTATAATGAGCGGTTCCGACTTTGTGGAAATGTTTGTAGGTGTAGGTGCATCAAGAGTAAGAGACCTATTTGAAACTGCAAAGAAAAATGCACCTTGTATTATATTTATTGACGAAATTGACGCTGTCGGCAGAAAAAGAGGCGCAGGCCTTGGCGGCGGACACGACGAAAGAGAACAAACTCTTAACCAACTCTTAGTTGAAATGGACGGCTTCGGCACAAACGAAGGCGTTATTGTAATGGCTGCTACAAATAGAGCCGACATTTTGGACCCGGCACTTTTAAGACCGGGCAGATTTGACAGAACTGTTTACGTAGGCAGACCTGATGTAAAGGGCAGAGAAGAAATTCTACAGGTTCACAGCAGAAACAAACCTATATCACCGGAAGTAGATTTAAAAGTCATTGCAAAACGAACACCGGGCTTTACTCCGGCGGATTTGGAAAATCTTATGAACGAGTCCGCACTACTTGCTGCAAGAGACGGCAGAATGGAAATTACTATGGAGGACATTGAAGAAGCAGCACTTAAAGTTTCGGCAGGTCCTGCTAAAAAGTCCAAGGTGGTAAGTGAAAAGGAAAGAAAACTTACAGCGGTTCACGAAGCGGGACACGCAGTTGTTTCAAACCTAATTCCCGACCACGACCCTGTGCATATGATTACAATAATTCCCAGAGGAATGGCGGGAGGATTTACCGCATACATTCCTGAAGACGATGTAAACTTTATGACTCAGGGCGAAATGAAAAACAATTTGATTTCACTCTTAGGCGGAAGAGTTGCGGAAGAACTTGTACTTGAAGATATATCTACAGGAGCAAGTAACGACATAGAGAGAGCTTCTAAAATTGCAAGAGCCATGGTCACTCAATACGGCATGAGCAAAAAGCTTGGTACCATAACATACGGTGCAGATGAAGATGAAATATTTATCGGCCGTGACTGGGGCAAGGAGAGAAACTACTCAGAAAACACTGCGGCACTAATCGATGAAGAAGTACATGAATTAGTTACATGTGCATATAATGAAGCCAAAAGACTTCTCACTGAAAATATGGATCTTCTAATCAGAGTTTCAGATGCTCTGTTGGAAAAAGAAACATTAAATAGAGAAGAGTTTGAAAAAATTTGTAGAGGCGAAGATTTGGAAAAATCCGAATACGATTCAAACGACACTTTGAAAGTTGATGAAGTATCAGAAGCAGCGGAAAGTGCAGTAAAAGAATTGGACGAAAGAAAATCACATAGAGAATAATAACAAAGACATCTCAAAGGGGATGTCTTTTTTTGTATTGGAGATTTAATTAAAAAATAACCCGAGCCATATAGACTCGGGCTATTTGTCTTATTTATTTTGCGGGAATAATGATTTTATCTCCGGGATAAATTCTATTCGGGTTGCTTAATTCATTTACTTTAATTATCTTGTTAGGATTCATATTGTATTGTCTTGCAATTTTGTAAATCCATTCGCCTTGCTTTACAACGTGAATGTTTTTGTCCGTTGTTTCAGTCTTAACAGGTGTTTCTGTCTTAGCAGGAGCATCTTTGCTCTTTAATACAACTTTGCCGTCTTTAATTACGCCTGCTTGTTCAAGGTCTTTAATATTAAGTGACTTGTTAAAATCTACTTCGATTAAGCCTTCGTTGGCAAGTTTAATTATTTCAGGTCTCAAAGGATTGTCAAAGTTTGTGCCGATGATTGACCAGTTGTTTGTAACTTTCGGGCTGATGGTCTTCATTTCTTTAAACTGTTCAGCAATGTAATCTCTAATTGCAATGGGAGATTCCCAATTTCTTGTGCCGGCAATTATTTTTTCGCCCTTAAGTGCTGAAGAGTATCTGTAGTTGTTAACTGCAAGGCTTATTACTTCGTCGTCTTTAAGGGGTTGTCCCTTGTACATTACATCAACAATTCTTTGGCCAGCAGGTTTTGAAATGTCAATCTTGTAGTCCACGCCTTTAAACACGTCGTACTTGTATGCAGGTACATCCGGGTCAAAGGAGATTGAAAGGTCGCCGTCTTTGTATTGGTTGAAGAATTGTGCGGACCATTCCATATAAGCCTTTAGTTCTTTGCCTGTTACATCGACTTTGTAAAGAGTGTTGTCGAATTTATAAATTCTGAACAAATCTCCGTATGTTATTTTGCCCTTGGGAAGGTCTGAGTCGTTTCTAAATAGAGCTGCTGCAGTTACATCTGCTCCCGACAATTTAAGTTGCATTTCGGCAACTAAATTTGTTACTGCCGTGTCTCTGATGTAGCCTTCAGGGATCTTGCTGATTTCATTTTCAGGTTGGAATTTTGCTGTTGATGTTGCCAAAACTCCGCCGCCTAATTCTTCTGCACCGTTGCCGCCTTTTATAAAGCTTATTGTTGCTTCGTGTTCAGGCTTAATTAATTTTCTAAGTGCTGCACTTGGTTCTACCTTTTCCATGTCAACAACTTGTACGCTGCTGTTTTCGATTTTGTATCCGTCGGCAGTTTTTGTAAGATTAAATTCAAATTTTACTACATCTCTTGCAGAGTTACGTGGTGCACCATACATAATTGCATTTTTTTCGCCGTGGAATACTTGGTGATAGTGTCCTGCCAATACGGCATCTACACCTTTTACATTTTCAAGTAATTTGTCCACTCCGTCTGTGCCGTGGTCTTCGTCAAATTCGGGTGTTAAACCCGCGTGAGCAGTAACGATGACCAAGTCGCATTTTTCTTGTTCTCTTAAAACTTTTACATATTTTTCCGCTGTTTCTTCAATGCCTTTAAATGTTAAGCCGTCGACTTTTTCTCCGTCCCATCTGGGAGCGTTGGGGTTTGTCATGCCGAGAATACCGATTTTAACTCCATCTCTTTCAACAACTGTGTAAGGTTGTTTAAAGTTTTTACCGTCACTTGTGTAAGCATTTGCTGCAAGTACCGGCATGTTAAGTTCTTTTGTAAACTTTTCAATAAATTTAAGGCCGAAATTAAATTCGTGATTGCCTAAAGTTACTGAATCGTACTTCATTGCATTTAATGCCTTTGATACAGGATTTACAACGTCGTTTTTCTTGTTGTAAATCGCGTCGGAAAGAATTGTGCCTTGGAATGTATCGCCGTTGTCAATTAAGACAACATTTTTGTTTTCTTTTCTGATGCTTTCCACATAGGACATAACTCTTGCCATGCCGTTGTTTTTCGTTTCCTTGTCGTCTTCATAGCTATATCCGTAGATATTAGCGTGCATGTCGCTTGTGCCTAATACTACAATCTTTTTTGTTTCCGGAGTTTCCGCATTGGGAAAAACACTCACTGATGTAAGTACCATTAGAGCACACAACATTAAAGTTAAAAATCGTTTCATTACTTCCTCCTTAAAATATTCTTAATTTAATTCTACACCAAATTCTTTTAAGATACAGTGAAAAAATAAAAAAGACACTCTTTAACGAGCGCCTCTTTTATATAGATAGATTGATTGGATAGCTAAATTAAAATGACTTCGTAGTTGCCGTTTTTTTCGGCTACTTTTTGAAGTTCTTCCTTCTCGGATTCCGAGACGGTTCTTAAATTAAGATACTCATCTCGCACGCCGAAAGGTCGATAGGAGATTAACTTGTATCTGATTTTTTTCTTGTCTGTATATTTTGAAAGGAGCTTGGTAATTGAATCAACGGTATTAAAGTTATCCGCTCCTTGATAGAGCACAGTTCTTATTTCGTCCAACTTTCCGATTTCAGCAAGGTATAGAGCATTTTTAATAACATTGGCATTTGACTTGCCTGTTAATTTTTTGTGCTCGTCTTCGTCAAAGGCTTTAATGTCCAACATAAAGCCGTCGGTGTATTGCAAAAACTTTTCCATCTTCTCAGTGTCGAAAGGTATGTATCCGTTAGTGTCGGCTAAGGTATTAAGTCCCAAGGCCTTTACTTCTTTAAAAAATTCGGACAGAAACTCATACTGTATTGTGCATTCGCCGCCGCTTGTAGTAACTCCTGTGATAAAGGGCATACATAAGGCGACTTTATCTTTAAGCTCCAAGGGAGTATATAATGTTACCTTGGGCGATGCGCCATGGGGACAGACCTTGAGACATGTGTCACAGTCCACACACTTTTTCTCGTCCCAAATTACTTTTTTATCTTCCGTAAAAGAAAGTGCCTTTGTCGGACATTTTTCCACACACGCTCCGCAGTTGTTGCAAAAATTTATTGTCTCAGGGTTGTGACAGTACATACAGTTAAAGTTACAACCCTGGAAAAATATTGCACATCTGTTGCCGGGACCGTCCACAAGGGAAGAGGGAATTATTTTGTTTACAATTCCCTTATGCATGTCTTACCTTTCTATCCAATACGCCGTATTTGTGCAGAGCATCTTGTGCGTATTGTACAGTGTCATAGGATATTTGTTCTCCTTCGTCAAACTTTTTAAGGTCGGACTTTTTGATCAAGTATCCTGTAACTCTTATTAGGTCGCCCGTGTCTGAGTAAGAACTTATATATCTTAAATTCATTTTAAAAGCGCCTTTAAACACGTCTAAAATTGCTCCCGGGTTTTTGATGGCAGTTTCTTCAAAGGGGAAGTGGTCGCCTGTACCTGAGGGGAAGTATTTTTGGAAGTGCGATGCGTTTCTTATATGTGAATAAAGATCCGGTTCATTTCCGATTTTAATTCTTGTGCCCGGTGAAGTTTCTTCGTCATTTGCTGCTCCTACTTGTGCGTGAAGCATGAACTTGTGGTTCCAAACAGGAGAGTATTTTGAAGTAAATCCGTTAACAAGCTCTTCGAGTCTGTCCATAATCTTTTCGCCGATTTCAGTTGCCATGTCGTCTCTTCCAAGTACAATATCCATGCCTTCTTTTTTGCCGATTATTTCAACAGCTTCTGCAAGTCCTACAACTCCGAAAAGTCCTACAAAGTTTTCAACTTTTATAAAACCTTCTTTTACAAGGAAGTTGGATTTGAAAAATGCAGTGTCATTTACAAGCCAGTCGATTTTGTGTTCCATAAAGTTGCAGAATGTATCGACAACTTCAGGAAGTCTGCCTGTTAGCATGTCTTGTAAGTTTTTGGACTTCTTTGCAATGTAATTAAGTCTGATTCTTGAAAGTGAAAAAGCTCCGCCGGCTTTAGGCAGTGCGTTGTAACATGAGGCAATGCCGTAGGGTGTGCCGTTAAAGTCTTTATTGTAGAATTTCAAGTTAGCAAATGCGGGATTTGCTGATTCCAATGAAGCCTTAACCGCTTTTTTGCCGAACTCGTCAGGTGTTATGTCTTCGTCATAAAGTATTGTAAGGTTCGGTGTTACGTTTTGAAGCTCGCCAAGTAAGTCTAAAATAATGTTGCCCACCTTTGTTTCGTAGGGGCCGATATTTGCGTGGCAGAATGAGTCGTCAATTGTACGATCTAATTGAATTAAGAACAACTTAATTGCCATCTTGGCTTCTTCGTAATTATCATCATTTACAAATGGTTCCAAAAGTTCGTCTAAATTTCCGATAAATACGGGAAATCTTGTAACGCTTGGTACATGATGATAGAAAATTAAAAGATTGTTAATTGCTTCGTGAATATTTGTAGCAGGAGTAAGTCTTAAAAATTGACATCCTTCTTTTAAAAGTTTTTCATAGTCAGGCAAAATATATCTTGGCGCAATTGGTGCCATACCTTCTGAAAGGTCACAGATTTCTCTGTCTTCAACCATTTTAATAAACTCTTCATCATTTGAGAATGGATAGTCAAGTACATTTTCAGCAAGTTTTGCAAGTTGAGATACTTGTTGTCCGTATGTTAGGGATGTATTTTGAATAATATTTTTTGATGCGTCCTTTACTTCTTCAAGGGTAAAATATCTTTCCATTTTTTTAAGACCTCCTGTTATTAGATCGGAAGAGCACACGTCTGAACTCC
>CABTXP010000025.1 GCA_902488815.1 uncultured Eubacteriales bacterium
CCAATCTTTTAAAAATCTTTTGATTCCCGCATCTGTCAGTGGATGCTTTACCATTTCCTTTAATACTTTATATGGAATCGTGGCAATGTCTGCCCCATATGTGGCACAACTTACTACGTGTTCCGCGTTTCTAATACTTGCGGCTATTACTTCGCAATCAAAGTCCCCTTTTTTCAAAATCTCAAGTATGTCGTAAATTAAATTTCTTGAGTCGGCACCTATGTCGTCAAGGCGACCTAAGAAAGGACTTACATAACTTGCACCGGCACTTGCCGCCAAAAGAGCTTGAGGCGCCGTGAAGATTAGTGTTACATTTGTCTTTATGCCAAGTTTTTTAAGTTCTTTAACTGCAATCAGTCCCTGTTCAGTCATGGGAATTTTAATTACAATGTTTTTGTGAATTTTAGAAAGCTCCTTGCCTTCTTCAACCATTCCTTCCCAGTCCAATGAAATAACTTCAGCACTTATTGGACCGTCTACTATACTTGCAATTTCAGTAACAACTTCTTTAAAGTCCCTGCCGTCCTTTGCAATTAAAGACGGATTTGTAGTAACGCCTTTTAAAATTCCCCATGAGTTAACTTCCTTAATCTCATCAATATTTGCAGTGTCTATAAAAATTTTCATTTTATCTCCTCCAAAATTACTACGGCTTGTGCCGCTATTCCCTCTTCTCTTCCGACAAAGCCCAACTTTTCAGTTGTAGTTGCTTTAATAGAAACATTTTTTACATCAGTTAAAAGTATTTCGCTTATGACGCTTCTCATCTCGTCAATATATGGCCTCAGCTTCGGCCTTTGTGCCATAACCACAACGTCCACATTGCCTATTTGGAAGTTGTTTTCTTTCATAACCTCAACAACTCTTTTAAGTAAAATTTTACTGTCAATGTCCTTGTATTTCATGTCCGTGTCGGGAAACAAAAGACCAATATCTCCAAGTGCCAAAGCTCCCAAGATGCTGTCCATGATTGCATGAATGAGAACATCTGCATCGGAGTGACCCAAGAGGCCTTTTTCAAATGGAATTTCAATTCCCCCTAAGACAAGTCTTCTGCCTTCCACCAATTCGTGTACGTCATATCCCGTTCCTATTCTCATCTTCAACCTCCTGAGACTTTATAATGGCTTCTGCAATTGTAAGATCCTCCGGCGTAGTTATCTTTATATTAAAGTTGTCGCTCTTTACGAGAGAAATTTTTATTCCCGTCTTTTCCACCAAGGAACAATCGTCAGTGCCGTAGTACTCTTCCTGATAAGCTTGTTTGTATGCCTTTAACAAAATATCTTTTAAAAACACCTGTGGTGTTTGCACTGCATATAGTTTACTCCGATCAGGTGTGTAGTCTGCAAACTGTCCGCCCAAGGAAACCTTAATCGTATCTATAACGGGAATTGCAAGTACACTTGCCCCGGTTACATCTACAGCCTCTATTACTTTTTCTATATTTTTCTCTCTAACAAAAGGCCTTACGCCGTCGTGAGTTAGAACAATTTCAGTCCTTTGAGGCATCTCCTGAAGGCCGGCATATATGGAGTCCTGTCTTTCCTTGCCGCCGTAAACTAATTTAAAGGGCTTTTTTAAGTTGTATGAATTTAAAATTTTGCCGATGTAATTAATATCGGATTTTTTTATTACAATGACAATGTAGTCCACATACCGACACTCTTCTATTTTTTTAAGAGAGTGAGCCAAGATAGGTTTATCTCCCACAGTTAAAAACTGTTTGCCGATATTCCTGTTCATTCTCTTGCCCATGCCGGCAGCAGCTACAATTGCCGTAACGAATCTGTTTTTATACATTATAGACCTAACTCCTTAACGGCATACTCTATAATTTCCTTTGCTATAGGAGCAGCCGATGCTCCACCGTGGGTATCTACGTTTTCAAGTAAAACAGCAACACAAACCTTAGGGTCTTCCGCCGGTGCAAAGCCGACGAACCACGCGTTATTAAGTCCGCTTGCAGTCTCTGCCGTACCTGTCTTACCTGCCACCTTAACACCTCTTACGTTCGCTCTTCTGCCTGTACCTTCTCTTACTACACTTATCATGTATTCCTTAATTTGATTTGCAAAATTTGCGCTTGTAGCTTCAGACAAAACTTCCGGTGTGTGAGTGTAAATTACATCCTTGCCCTTTACTACAGATGAAACCAGGTAGGGCTTCATCATCTTGCCGTCATTTGCAATAGATGATGCAATCATTGCCATCTCAAGGGGCGTAGTAAGAATATTGCCTTGACCTATACCTGATGCGGCAAGAGTTGTCTGAGGCAATTTTTTGCTGTGATCGAATTCCGAATTTTTAACGGGCAAATCAAACTTCAAGTCTTGATTTAAATAAAATTTGTCAGCCGCACTTCCGAAATTGTCTTGTCCTATCTCCACAGTCTTTTGCACAAAGTATGTGTTAACTGAATGAGTAAAGGCGCTCTTCAAATTTAAAGAACCGTAAATTGCATTGGATGCGTTTTTAAACTTGCGGCCGTCAATTTCCTGTTCCCCGGTGTCTTCATAATTTTCCGACACTTGAGGATTTTCCAAAATAGCCGCCGCCGTTACAATTTTAAAAGTAGAGCCGGGCGCATAAAGGCCTTGTGTGGCACGATTTAATAAAGCTCCTTCATTTTGTTCCGTAATGACACTTATGTCTCTGTCAATGTTGTTGGCATTGAATGAAGGTGCACTTGCCATTGCAAGTACTTCCCCTGTCTTTGGATTTAATACGACAACCGCTCCCTTTTCGTGAGAGTCTATAATTTCTTCATAAGCTTTTCTTTGAAGCTCTGTATTTGTCGTCAATATTACATCGGCGCCTTCCTTTTTCTTCGGATCAAAGCCTTCACTCCAAAGGTCTAAGACCTTTTCTTTAATAGGCACTTGTTGCTCGCCTAAGAGATAGTCTCTGTAACTTCTCTCAAGTAAGTAGTCGCCGTGTCTCATACTTGAGTAGCCGATTATGTGGGAGTAAATATTGGGCTCGTTGTAAAGCCTTTTATAATTTCCCGCTTCCCCTTCCGTATATGCCAAGACATTTCCGTCTCTGTCTAATATATTTCCACGTTTAATGTTTTGCTTTGCAATAGTTCTTCTTCTATTTTCCGGTCTGTTGGCAACAGTTTCACTTTTAAAAATAACAAAGTGAGACAGATATACAACAATTGAAAGTAATAGGAGAAGTTCCAATACAAATACAAAAATAATTCTGGATCTTTCTTTCGGATTCATAATACTACCCTCTCCTTAAATCTTCACTTGTAACTTGGAGCACACCCAAGGCAATAAAGCTTGATACCATGGAGCTGCCGCCGTAAGATACAAAGGGCAAGGTGATGCCTGTAAGAGGAATCATCTTCGTAACTCCCCCTATATTTACAAAGCACTGCACTCCGAACAAGAGACAAATTGCCAACGCAAGTATTCTGTAAAATAAAACTTCTTGATTCAGGGCAATCTTAATACTTCTGTAGACAAAGATAATAAAGAGCATTACAATTCCTATGCCTGTAAAGAGTCCCATTTCCTCGCAAAGTGCAGGGAAAATCAAGTCACTGTAAGCATAGGTTATAAGCTCCGGATGTCCTCTGTCTATTCCTGCGCCGAAAAATTTTCCTTCGGCAATGGCAATTAAGGATTGTACTATTTGCCTTCCCTTGTCATATGGGTCAGCCCACGGATCTCTCCAAATAGCAACCCTCACCCTCACGTGAGAGAAGAGTTTGTAGCCGATTAAAGCTCCCAAGATTACCAAAATAATATTTAAGAAAATCATCTTTCTGTTTTTTTCATATATAAATTGGATGCCGCTGAACATGGTGAAGAACATAAAAGCTCCCCCAAGGTCCGTTTGAATTGCAAGTATGCCTAAGACAAAATACACTGCTCCCATAATAAAGAGAGAGGGGTTCTTCACGTGTTTTCTCTTGCAAAAGTCGGCATAAAAAGACGCAAGAAAGAAAGCAAAAATAATTTTGCAAAATTCGGAAGGTTGAATTGAAAATCCACCGAACTTAATCCAGTTCATGGCGCCTTTGTCCCTTTCACCTAAGATAAATACAATTCCCAACAGAAATACTATTGCCAAGTAATATAAAATTGTATACCGTTCCAAATTTTTCATGTACTTAACTACAAAATAAGTCAAATAAAATACCAAAATTCCTACCAAGGACCAAATAATTTGCTTAATACCTAAGTTTTGATCAATTCTGAAAATAGTTATAATTCCTATGGAAAGTAACATAGAGGTAATTAAAAATATATAGTTGTCACCTGTGGAAATTTTCGCAAGAATGTAATTTGAAAAATAAATAATTAAAATAAGACCGATAATAAGCATGAAAACATACTTATCCAAGTGTGCGTCGTTTAGAAAAAAGAAAACTATAACACATAGAAGGTCAAATACAAGCAACAGGTTCTTAGGTTTTATTATACTTCTCATTCCGCCTAACATTTTACTGCCCCTTTTCTACGAAAATAAATTGTATAAACCCAACGCCTATAGTATCGCCGTTTTTAAGTTCAATAATGTCTTCAATAAGTTGACCGTTTAAATAAGTTCCGTTTTGGGAATCAAGGTCTTCAATAAAGTAGCTGCCGTCTTCCTCATGGATTTTCATGTGCTTACTTGACACAAATTTGTCCTTAATGACAATGGTGTTCTTGGAAGATCTGCCTACTGTAACTTCTCCCTTTAATATGTAGTTGTCGTCCATTTTGAAATCCAGAGTATCAAGTCTGTTAACTACTTTAAGGTATGCCGAATCAATCTGGCTGTCTTTTCTGTCCAGAGATTTTATGTCCAAATATATAAGTTTTAAAATGTTAAATATAAATAAGTAAATAATAAATATAAAGACATATTTTAAAATTTCAGATATAATTACAAACATTTTTCACCTCAATTATGGTTATTTTAACACAAATTACAAAAAAGTTACATTCTTTTATGTGCTATACTGTAACCATGATTATTGACAAAATTATTTACTCGGGAAGTAAAAATGAATACACAATTTTAACAGGCGTAGACATATATAATATAAAGGACTCGACCATAGCCGAATTTAACTTGTACAAGGGCAAGGAAATAACTTCAGACGACTTGGAGCACATACTCTACTTCGACAAGGTTCAAAGGGCTTTGGAAGTTTGTTTAAAGTACTTGGCATACAGTCGCACCGCCTACCAGGTGAAGCAAAAATTAAAGTCCCTGGAGTTTGACGACTATGTAATAGAAGACGCCATATACTACTTGGAAGAAAAAGGATACCTTAACGATCTTTCATATGCCTCTTCATATGCAAGTGACAAGGCAAATCTTTCAAAAGACGGCCCGATTAAAATTAAGTCCTACTTGATGCAAAAAGGAATTGAAAAAGATACCGCCGCACTTGCCGTGAAACAAATTCCGGAAGACTTATATCTTGAAAATTTACTGAGACTTGCGATTAAAAAGAGCGAAGTATTGGACGAGGATAAAAAATACGAAAAGCTTTACAGATATTTATTGCAAAAGGGCTATGAGCCTTCCATGATAAAATTCGTACTGAGGGAAATTTTAAAGTGAAGAAATATTACACATATATATTGAAGTGCAGCGACGATACTTACTACACAGGCTACACTACCGACCTTAAAAAGAGAATTGAAACTCACAACGAGAAGAAAGGCGCCAAGTACACTCGCGGCAGAACCCCTGTCACACTAATGTACTATGAAGAGTTTGAGACAAGGTCCGAAGCATTAAAAAGAGAGGCCCAAATTAAAAAATTGAGCCTCCCGCAAAAATTAAAATTAATGTCCTCTAAGGTCATTGTAAATAATCCCCAAGATAATTGCAAAGAGAAGTGAAATTATCCCGGAGGATATACCCAAGACCGCTATGACGATTGCCTTAATACTTTCCGGATCGAAGAGTGCATTTATAACTGTAAACAGTGTAAAGACTCCGATGAAAAGCAGTACAAGTCCCGGCAAATATTTTATAAATCTAAGTCTTCCCGAAATCAGATGAAGAACCAATGTAACTACTATAGCGGCAATAATTACATATAGGCCTATAACCATGTATGTTGTATGTCCTTGAAATATTTCTAAAATTTTAGACATTTACTCCTCCTTAAAAATCCTCTCCCAGGTACCGGCGTAGCTTCCGATTGACCATTCACTCATTACCACTTCCGTCTCAGGTAAGAGAGGATATTCCTTTAAAAGTTCAAAACTAATTTTACCATAATTTATAGAATAAATCTTTAAATTGTCCCCTTCCAAAGTAATTAAATATTTGCCGTTAAATGATGTAAAGGCATCTCTTATATTGGGGAGCTCCACCTTAATGGCATGGTATGGCATTGACAGGCTGTTAAGCTTTGCAAACTCCTTGGGAAGTATGGCTTTTATTTCAAAGTCCTCGAAGCTTAAACTCTTTTGGTCGCTGATCCTACCCTTTAGCTTCCAATATCCTTCGCCTCTATATATGCCGATGTTTGACGTGTCGCCGCTACTCATTTGAGACTTTTGTAAAATGGGCAGGGCCTGGTCGTGAAAAATTTTGTCACCGTTTGGAATAATCTCACCTAACCTGAGAGACAGAGGTGAATCCAAATTGTCCAAGAGCTTCAACCTTCTAAATCCTACATTTGTCTTTAAGTTTGTATACACTAAACTTATGTAGTCTGCGGAAACATAGTCTATTTTTTTCAAATAATTTTGATTGTTCAGTATTTCTTCGACACCTGTTGACGTCTCTCTATAGGGTTCTAATTTTATTTCGTCATAAATTGTGTCTTCGTACTCTCTTTCAACAGTTACCTTTGCAAAATCCGACCTGACCGGCACGATTATGTCGTTCTTTTCAATTATTTCAGGCTCTCCCTCCGCAGGAAGTTTTATAAATAAGGTCTTGTATCCGTATTCTTCAATAGAGCCTGAAGACTTAGACCTTAAGCCTAAGAGCATGCCGTTGTCGTTGGTGTTGTCCGAGTATATGTTTTCCGTCTCAAAGTCCTTGGCTTCGTCAATTAGTTCTTCAATTTCGTCGTCTGTAATTTCTTCGTCAATTCTGTTTATCTGTAGGAAAAATCCTCTAAAATAAATTAAGGCTTCGTCCTTTGAAAGCTTTAACGCCTCCATAAAGAACTCGTCATTGTTGTACACTTCAATTACATCAACTGTTTCTTCGCCAATGCCTACTTTTGAATTTTCAATGTTGTACTGTCTGAACAAGTGCTCCTTTGCATTTAACCTTCTGTATTTGTACTTGGGGTTCTTAACATATTGATTTAAAACTACTGCATAGTCTTTTGAAAAGCCCACTTCTTTTCCGATTAAATCTTTAAATTTAAAGTTGTCTACATAACTTTCGTCGGTAAAAATACACTTGGTGACAGTCCACTTCCCCTTTAAAATAGTGTATTTAAGTTCCGGCTTATCTACATTTACTTCTTCAACATTTTGAGCCGAGCATCCCGCCGTTAAAATTAATAGAATTGTAATTAAAATTATTTTAAAATACTTCATACTTCTTCACTCTCTATGGGGAGTTCTATGCTCACAGTTGTGCCCATGTTTCTCTCTGAATATATATTAAGACTGCCGCCGTGAAGCTTTGCAATTTCGTCGGAAATTGAAATGCCGATGCCTGAGTGACTCTTGGAGTGCTTGCCCTTGTAAAATTTTTCCTTTACTCTCTTAAGCTCGTCCTTTGAAATTCCCCTGCCGTTGTCTGAAACTAAAATTCTGAATTTGTCATTATCTTTAAAGGTCTGAACTTTAACCCATCCACCTGTTGAGGTGAATTTAATTGCATTGTCCAAAATATTTATTATAAGCTGTCTTATTCTGTTTTCATCCACACTCATAATTTGGACTTCTTCATTTATTTCGTCAATAAAAGTAATATGGTTGTTGTTCATCTTTGGAGTAAGTTGCTTTACCACATCTCTTACTACAGCAGTAATATCAACTGTAGATTTTTCCAAAGAAATTCTTCCCGACACAAACCTGGAAAAGTCCAACAGGTTTTCCACCATCTCTCCAAGTCTGTCACTTTCATTTTCAATTATTGTAAGACCTTCTTCCAAGTACTCCTTTTCTTCCGGCTTCAGTCCCTTTAGGACAACTGCCCAGCCCTTGATGGAAGTAAGAGGCGTGCGCAGCTCGTGAGAAATTGAAGAGATGAAGTCGTTTTTGATCTGTTCCTTCTTCAAAATTTCATCAGCCATTATATTCATCGTCTTTGAAAGCTGTTCTATCTCATCGTAAGACTTAATATTAAGTCTCTCGGTATAATCTCCTGAGGCAAATTTTTTCGCCGTCTTTGTAAGCTCCGTAATTGGTTTTGTAATTGACCTTGCAAACAGGAACGAAAAGATCAGGGACAAAAGTATTATTACTCCCGAGAAAATAAACATGGAATATAAAACCTTGGTTATAAGTGCATTGGCATCGGTAAGTGAAGATATAAATCTTACATAGCCTATTACATTTCCCTTGTTGTTAATAAGCTTACCCGTTACAGCCATTACTCTTTCCTTGCCGTAGAGTTGGGGGTCTTTTAATATTTCATATCCCGGCTGTGTTTTTTCCAACTTTTCAACAGGCACTTGAAGACCTGTCACGCCGCCCATGTTGTCGTAGACGATATTGCCGTCCGTGTCAATGAGTTGAGCCTGCACGTCTTCATAACCTAACATTGGAGCCGAGTCCATGTACAAAATGTCGTTAAAGCTCTTGTCTTTATAGTATCTCTCGTAAAAAGAGATTGTGTTTTCAAGTCTGAGATTGAGAGAGTTTTGAATATTGTTGTAGTAGTAATTTTTTACGTCAAAAAGTATTGCAAAGTTAATTACAATTACAATAAATAATATTACTATGAAAAAATACCCCACTACCCTCTTTGTAACTGTCTTTTTCAAACTTCCTTACCTGTCCACCTGTAACCCATGCCCCAAACCGTCTCAATATACTCCGGTTTTTTTGCATCTTCAATTTTGGAGCGAAGTCTTCTTATATTTACGTCCACTATTTTTGTATCTCCCACAAAATCTTCTCCCCATACCAAGTTTAAAATCTCGTCACGAGGGAGAGCCTTGCCGGGATTTTCCATAAAGATTTTAATAATTTGATACTCTGTAGGAGTTAAATCAATTTTTTCTCCGTCTTTATAAAATATTCTGCTGTAGGGATCAAGCTTAAAGGGAGGATGAACAATGAGCCCCGACTTTACTTCATCGGCAGGAAGTATCCTTCTCTCCAAGCTCTTTATTCTTAAAGTAAGCTCAGTGGGGTTAAAAGGCTTTGACATGTAGTCGTCGGTGCCGTATTGCAGCCCCATTATCCTGTCATAGTCTTCCGTCTTTGCA
Source organism: uncultured Eubacteriales bacterium (assembly GCA_902488815.1). Taxonomy (GTDB): domain Bacteria; phylum Bacillota; class Clostridia; order Tissierellales; family Peptoniphilaceae; genus KA00134. The sequence goes on from CABTXP010000025.1 coordinate 9,371, forward strand.
GTGAGCATAATAATGCCTAAAGAAGGGTATTTCTCTCTAAGCACCTTACACACTTCAAAGCCGTCAATCCCCGGCAGCATTATATCCAAGACTACAATGTCAGGTCTTTCTCTGTCTGCAATTTCAATGCCCTCTTCACCTGAACCTGCCTGAAACACTTCATAGCCTTCACGTTCCAAATTTAATTTTACAAATTTTCTTATAGACTCTTCGTCTTCAACTAACAGAATTTTTGTCATAATATCACCATCTTTACTTAACTATAACATAGATTATAGTATGGAAGAACGATGTAATTACTACAAAATAGTTAAAATTTCAAATAAAAAAGAGCCTACTCATAAGGCTCTATATATCTTTATATTTATCCGCAGTGTATCTTTTTTTATTTACAGTTCCCTTGCCGTAGTTAATTGCCTCAACAGGACAGTAGTTAATACACGCCATACAGTGAGTGCAAATTCCATTCCATGTGGGCTTGCCTTCCACAAGCTTAATGTCGTTTAAAGGACATTTCCTTTCGCAAAGTCCACAGGAGATACACTTGTCACTTACTTCAAACTTCCTGTCCTTTACAATAAATTTAAAAAATATAGGATTTACTATATTTGTAAGAAATTTTCCCAAGATACCGCCGTCTTTGCCCTTATAAAATCTGCCGGCTTCAATGACCTTTGCCAATTTGTTTATAAGAACATCTGCTTGACCGAACTGCTCTTTGATTACCTCATCACTTGGGGCCGTAAATAGTGCAGTATAATTTTCAGGCATTACTACTTCACACATGCCTTTAAAGCCGAAACCTTTTTCGTCGCAAAGGTCTTTTAATTTCTTCTTTGCTCCACCTGCAGAGTCTCCGGGAGTTAAAACAAAGTAGCAGCTCTCTTTGCCTTCTCCTTCAAACTTTGACTTTAATATAAAGTCTTCAAATATTCTTGCAAGCCTCCAGCTGTATACAGGACCTGCAAATACAAAGGGCCTTTGTGATGTAAAGGTAGGACAGACCCCATTCTTTATGTATTCATTTGCACATACAAGTTCATCATTTATAAGCTTACTTAATTCTTCCGCCAAGTACTTTGAGTTACCTGTACCGGTAAAATAAATTATCATCTCAATCACCAACCTAAGAACATACTAACACATAAGCAATAAAAAAAGTCGACACAAATTACTTTATGTCGACAGTCATTTATTTAAGTCTTGATATATAGTTTGGAGACTCTCTTGTAATTGTTATGTTATGTGGATGGTTTTCTTGAAGTGTTGCTGAAGTAATCTTAATGTATTCAGTATTTGTCTTCAATGTTTCAATGTCCTTAGCACCTACATATCCCATACCGCTTCTAAGGCCTCCAACAAGTTGGTAAATTACATCGGATACTTTGCCCTTGTACGGCACACGACCCTCAACACCTTCCGGCACAAACTTCTTTGTTTCTGTTTGGAAGTATCTGTCTCCTGAGCCTGCATTCATTGCTCCGATTGAACCCATACCTCTGTAGGATTTAAATCTTCTTCCTTCTACGAAAATTTCTTCTCCCGGGCTTTCTTCAGTACCTGCAAGCATTGAGCCCATCATTACAACGTCTCCCCCTGCCGCTATTGCCTTTGTAACGTCTCCTGAATATTTAATACCGCCGTCTGCAATTATAGGTACATTGTATTTTGAAGCTGCTTCATGTGCTTGCATTATAGCTGTAACTTGTGGCATACCGATACCTGTTACAACTCTCGTTGTACAAATAGATCCCGGTCCTATACCCACCTTTACACAGTCACATCCGGCTTTAATCAAGTCTTCCGTGCCTCTATATGTTGCAACGTTTCCTGCGATTATTTCCAAATCTGGGAACTTCGATTTAATTGAGTCTATTGTCTTGAATACGCCCTTTGATTGTCCGTGAGCTGTATCTATAACTATGGCATCTACTTTAGCCGACACAAGTTCTTTAACTCTGTCAAGAACATCGCCCGTAACTCCTACCGCTGCGCCGCAAATTAGTCTGCCGTTGCCGTCTCTTGTGGAGTTTGGGTATTGAATGGACTTTTCAATGTCCTTAATTGTAATAAGACCTTTTAACACATTGTTCTTATCTACCAATGGAAGTTTTTCGATTTTATATTTCTTTAAAATCTTTAAAGCGTCTTCCATGGATATGTCTTCGTTTCCTGTAATTAATTTATCCTTGGTCATTACTTCGTCAATTTTTTTTGAAAAATCATCTTCAAAGCGTATGTCTCTGTTTGTAAGTATGCCTTCCAATTTATGATTTTTATCTACAATTGGAACACCGCTTATCTTGTACTTGGACATTAATTTGTCCGCGTCTTCAATAGTGTGTTCTTTTGATAAATAAAAGGGATCGGTGATAACTCCGTGTTCAGATCTCTTAACCATATCGACTTCTATTGCTTGCATTTCAATGGTCATATTCTTGTGAATAATTCCGATACCGCCTTCTCTTGCCATGGCAATTGCCATTCTGTGTTCGGTAACCGTGTCCATGCCCGCACTCATTAGAGGAATATTTAATGTAATATTCTTAGTAAGCTTTGTTCTCAAATCCACTTCATTAGGTAAGACGTCGCTTACCGCCGGAATTAGTAAAATGTCATCAAATGTTAGTCCTTCTCCGTAAAATTTCATTTTTCCTCCTTAATTTTCAAAACACTTACAGTAATAGATTCAGGTGTCACGGAATAACTTTTGTAACCTTGAGGCACTTCAATGTTAAACTTCAACCTTTGAATCTGAACTTTAGAATTTTCTAAATCACAACTGATTTTAATATCCTCAGGTGATATTTCCACAGGCGTATTGCCGTCTAACGGTTCCACATCAACTTGTATAAATTTTAAATTGTCCCTGGTCTGTATTCTGTATCCCTTAGGGGCATTGACAAACTCAATATTTCCCACAGGTACATCCACAGTTACGGTGCCGGGATTTCCAAGCTTATATGATATGGCAAAATTACTTTCTTCATCTAAAAGAGATGTGCCTTCAGGCAGTATTGGTTTTACCGCTTTTACCTTGTCATTTAATATGTCGTTAATGTTTATAGGCTCGGTAGTCAGTTCTTTTACCTTGCTGACCACTTGAGTATTTCCCTTTATGGTAGTTGTATTAGGGTTAAGTGTCAAGTTTTTTATTACAACATCTTTCGGCGCCTCTCCCACCACATTTAGTTTAATGGGAACTGTAATGGTCTTTAACAAAGGCACGTCAACATTAATTTTTTCAGGAATAATATTTACCTTCTCCACAACATTGCCGTCTGCATCGTATGGAATTACATCTGTAGTTACAACTTGGGAGTCGGACATACCGTCTAAATTTACAACGGCAGTCAACCTGTCAATGGTATCTACATAGGTTCTCGGCCCTTCGACGGAAACTTTTTGCGTCGGGGCAATGTTTCCAAGTATCATTGAGGGGCTAAGTGTGCCTGATGCCTTAACATTAACATCTCTTTCGTGAGTAATTATATCGTCAATTTTAAAATTCAAAGACTTGGGATTTACATCTATTACTCGCACACCGCTTTCAGATACTCTCGCATCGACTTTAATTCTGTAGTCTCCCGTTGAATAACCTTTTAAGTTGCAGGTGGCACTAATGTCTTCCGGAGTCAGATTTGAAATTTTTGAAATATTCCCCCTGATTTTAATGTCGACCTTCGCAGTTTCAGGTGAAAGTATTGTAAGCCCGTTTACTTTAAGCTCACTGACATCCGTATATCTTACAGATACATCTTTAAACACCTTGCTTATCTCAATGTCCTTTTCCCTTCTCACATAACTCCAAAGTAAAATGGAGATCAGGAATGACAAAAATATAAGTTGTGTGTTTTTACTTATCTTGTTTTTCCACATCTTTTCCTTCATCGCGGACCCTCCATCTGTCAAAGAATGAGTTAAATGAGTTTATGGCATTAAAATCTTGGAAGTAAGAATCCAAAATAATTTTTTCAAAGTTTTCAATATCCAAGTACCTTGAAATAACTCCGTGCTCTGCAATTGAAATACTACCCGTCTCTTCAGAAACAATAATTGCAAGACAGTCGCTTTTTTCACTCATACCGATTGCAGCTCTATGTCTTGTACCTAAATCCTTGGACAAACTGTTGTTGTCCGTAAGAGGTAGAAAACATCCTGCAGCAATAATTCGAGACCCTTTAATAATCACCGCTCCGTCGTGGAGAGGTGTGTTGGGTATAAAAATATTAATTAAAAGGGACGAAGAAACTTGGGCATCCAATTTAGTTCCCGTTTCTACAATTTCTTTAAGTCCCGTCTTCTTTTCTAAAATAATAAGTGCACCTATTTTTTGGCGCGAAAGTGAAGCTACCGCATCGGAAATTTCTTTAATAGTCTTAGGAGCAAGGTCTCTCTTGTCTTTTTGGTTCATGATAAAGCTGGATCTGCCTAAAAATTCAAGACCTCTTCTAAGCTCCGGTTGAAAAACAATTACAAAGATAATAAAACCGTAACTGAATACATATCTTAAAAGCCAGTATATTGTATTAATTTGTAATTTGTCCGCAATAAAAGTAAAGACAAGTATAATTACAATACCTTTTGCAACCTGCTCTGCTCTTGTATCTCTAATAATTTTCAAAATATTATAGACCAAGAATGTTACAATCAGTATATCCACTATATCTATAAATCTGACGGAGTTTAAAAAATTTTCTAAATATACCATAATCTACTCCCAAAAACCGATGATTAAAAATATTCCCACAGCCATTACAATGTCACCTAAACTGATGACCTTGCCCAAGTATCCGAAATAATTTATCGGAATAATATCGCAAAAAATTTTAAGCTTAGGTGTGTCGTTGATGCCGTGTGAGAAAATTAAATTATTTTCCAAAGTAAAAATTAATTTTTTATTCCGTGAAGCGTATAAAGCCTTTGAAGTGACAGGCATGTATCCGTTTAATGCCGTGGCAAGTAAATTCATAGCTGAGCCTACGGCCAAAAGAGGTACATACTTAAGCTTAAAGTTGTAAATTAAAAATGCGGTGACTAAAAATAAAAAGACCACATCAAGGTAATAATAATACTTTGCAGCATAAATTGACAGGACACCTAAATAAAATCTGCCGGTTATAAATAAAAAAAATTTAATCGCAATGGCGGCTAAAAATATTCCTGACCCTTTTAAGCTTACACTAAGTGTGTCAAATTTTTTCTTTCTTAAAAATCTTATAATGATACCTAAAATAAATGCTTCAACAATCATATTGACCTCTCTATAATATTAGCAGATTTTGTGATTGATTCGCAATATGAATGTAAACTTTGAAAGAAACTTAATCAATTTTCTGCTGCAGTATAGAAAATTAAAATTAAATTATTTAAGTTGTCGTTAGCTGTAGGTATAGGCAAATATTTTTATCCCCTTTTAAGTAAATAATTAAATGCATTCTTATATAAAATAAAATTATTTAATATGCCTTAAAAAACTTAAGATCAAATGGTCTGCAATATCTATGATGAATAAAAAAACTCGACATGGTCTCCCATGCCGAGTATATCTTATTGTGTAACAGTTTCTGCAGCTTTAGCTGCCTTTGCAGCTTCTGCAGCTTGTTTTTTCTTTTCTTGTTGTTTCTTAACAGTTTCTTTAATCTTGTCCATCCTTTCAGGATACTCTACAAATATTGCGTGAGTTGGACAAACCGCTGCACAGAAACCGCAGTTGATACATTGTGTGTAATCAATTTCAGCCAAATTGTCTGTAACTTTAATACATCCCTTAGGGCAAGTTCTTTCGCACATCTTGCAGCCGATACATCCGATTGAGCAATTTGTACGAACTTCTTTACCTGTATCAACGGATTTACATTTAACCATAGTTTTTTGTTTATATGGAACTAATTCGATAACATGTTTCGGGCAAGTCTTAATACATTTCATACATGCCACGCATTTTTCTTTATCTACTACTGCAATTCCGTCAACTAAATGTATTGCGTCGAAGTCACAAACTTTGACACAAGTGCCGCCGCCTACACATCCGTAGCCGCAAGCCTTGTTGCCGCGTTGAAAATCTGAAATCAATCTGCAGTCTTTAATTCCTGTGTACTCGTACTTATTGCCTGCTTTGTCACAAGTACCTTGACATTTTACAAGTGCCACTTGTCTTTCAACATTACCTGCATTAACGCCCATGATTTCACCGACTTTAGCAGCTACTTCAGCGCCGCCTATAGCGCAGCCGTTAACAGGAGCGTTACCTTGAGCAATGGCATTTGCAAGACCTTCACATCCGGGGAATCCGCAAGCACCGCAGTTGGCACCGGGAAGCACTCCTAAAATTTGTGAAACTTTTTCATCTACTTCAACTGCAAAAACTCTTGATGCAATTGAAAGAGCAACGCCGAAAATAACTCCCATAACTCCCAGAACAATTATAGGTGTAATAATATTATCCATTTTATACCTCCTATACCAAACCTGAGAATCCTGAGAACGCAAGAGCAATTAATCCGGAACTGATTAGTGCAATGGGAACTCCTTGAAGTTTCTTCGGCACATTGCTGATTGCAAATCTTTCACGTAGTGTTGAGATTAAAATCATGGCCAAGAAAAATCCCAGAGATGCTCCAAGTCCTGAAAAGATTGTTTGAATTAAATTGTATTTGTTTTGAATATTTAAAACCGTAACCCCAAGTACAACACAGTTTGTAGTAATAAGCGGTAGAAAAACCCCCATTGCCGTATATAAAGCCGGTGAAGATTTTTTTATAACCATTTCTACAAATTGTACCAAGGATGCAATTACTAAAATAAATACGATAGTTTGTAAATATTCAAGTCCGAATTTGTTTAATATAAATTCTTGAATACACCATGTAACAGCAGATGCAATAACAACAACGAATGTTACCGCAACGCCCATGCCCATTGCCGTTTCAGTCTTAGATGTAACACCTAAGAAAGGACAGATGCCTAAGAATTGAGCAAATACATAGTTATTGACAAGAATTGTGGAAATTAAAATAGTACCTATACTAGCTGTTGACATATTATTCACCCTTTCTCGTCAATAGATTTCTAAATAGAGCAATTAAGAATCCTAAAATTATAAAAGCTCCAGCCGGTGCACTCATAACTCCGATTCCCGGATATGATTCCGGAAAAATGTTTGCGTTAAAAAGTGTGCCGTATCCAAATAATTCTCTAATTAAACCCATTGCTAACACTGCAATTGTATATCCAAGACCGGTTCCCAAACCGTCAACGATTGAAGGAATAACCTTATTCTTGTAAGCAAAGCCTTCCGCTTCACCTAAGATACAGCAGTTAACAACGATCAAAGGTAAGAATATACCTAAGGCGCTGTAAATAGGTTGTGAATATGCTTGTAAAATCATTTGAACCAATGTTACGAAAGTTGCAATTACAACTATGAAGCATGGAATTCTGATTTTTGAAGGAATAACTTTTCTAAGTACGGATACTACAAAGTTACTCATTATAAGTACAAATGTTACTGCAGCACCCATTGCAAGTGAGTTTGTAACAGTTGTTGTAACAGCAAGTGTTGAACATAGTCCTATTTGTTGTATAAAAACCGGGTTATTCTTGAACATACTGTTCGTTAGAACTTTACTTAATTTCACGATAACCTCCTTAATTTCCTAATAAAACATGGAAAACTTCAATAGCTTTTGTATTTCCCACATTTACAGCCTTACTTGTAACGGTAGCTCCTGAAATTTGCATAACTTGATTTTCTCCTTGAGGATCATGAGAAATTTCAAGAGGACCTGCTGCAGACTTGCCGTCATAGGATGAATAGTAAAATTCATCAGCAATCTGAGAACCGAAACCTTTAGTTTCTTGGTTACTTATATTTCTAAATCCGGCAATAGTTTCTCCTTCAATTCTAAAACCGATTGCGTTGGTCATTTCTCCGCCGAAACCGTTTGTTTTAATATTGATACCGTATCCTATAAGTTCTCCGCCTTTTTTAACTTCGAAGATGTTTTCTACGTCCGGATATTTTTCTTGAATTTCTGCAAGTTTATTCTTGTCTAAAAGAGTCACTTCTTCAGCGTCTTCGCCGAAAATATCTCTGTAACTTTGAAGAGTTTCTGCCATTTCGTTTTCAAAAATAATCGGAGCTGTAAATCCGTTTACTACTGCCAATAATCCTGCGGAAACAGCACATAGAATCAACAAAATTACTCCGAGCTTAATACTTTCTTTCATTTTGTTTTCGCCTCCCCGTAAGCAGATCTCTTAGTAAGTCTGTCAATTAAAGGTGTAGCTGCGTTCATTAAGCAGATTGAGTATGAAACTCCTTCAGGTAATGAAGCCTTAACCCTGATAAGTGCGGTAATCAAACCTGCAACAACGGCAAAAATAATTTTACCTGTGTTATTTTCAGGACATGTACTGTAGTCAGTTGCCATGAAAATTGCACCTAACATAAGTCCGCCGCCGAAAATTTCATAAGGAAGAATATTTGCAGGAATACCGAATAGTAGTAAGAATACTGCTGTTGAAATTATGTAGAACACCGGTATTCTCCAAGTAATAACTCTTCTGATAAGTAGGTAAATACCGCCTATGATTAATAGTAATGCAGAAGTTTCTCCAAGCACACCGCCGATATTTCCTATAAACATATCTTTAATTGAAGGAAGTTGTTCAAATGATCCCGCCTTAATAAGTTGCAAAGGTGTGGGACCTGATTTAGCATCAAGTGCTGCAGGATAGTTGGTCATTTTATCAGCCCAAGAAGCCATTAAAACGATTCTTGCTGCAAGAGCCGGGTTCATAAAGTTGTTACCAACTCCACCGAAACATTCCTTAACAATAATAATTGTAAATACACTACCGAAAGCTCCCATCCATAGCGGTGCACTAGCAGGAAGGTTAAATGCAATTAAAATTCCTGTAACGACAGCCGTCAAGTCCTTAATTTGAACTTCTTTTTTGGCAAGCTTTTGATATACATATTCAGAGGCAACTGCACAGACTACGCAAGTAATTGTAAGATAAAGTGCTCTGATTCCGAAGAAGTAAATACTTCCTATAAGAGCAGGTATAAGAGCAATAATAACATCCAACATTATTCTTTGCACAGTATCTTTTGAGCGCAAGTGAGGTGCCAATGACACGTAATTTCTTTCCCTGGAAAGATTTAAATTGTTTTCCATAATACACCTACCTTGTCATTCTCGATTTAACTTCACGCTTAGCAAGTTTAATAGACGGAGTTAAATGTCTCTTTGCAGGACATACGAATGAGCAAATACCGCATTCCATACATTGGTCTGCATGAAGCTCGTCACATAACTCAATATTTTCTCTTAAAATTGCCGCATTAATATCTGTGGGATTGATTCTTGCCGGGCAGTGATCAATACATCTTGAACATTTGATACATGGACTTTCTTGTGTAGAGCGAATTTCTACATCGGTAAATGCCAATATACCTGAAGTTGTCTTTGTAACAGGGCTATTTAAATCAAAAACAGACTTACCTGTCATAGGACCGCCGCAAATAATTTCAACAGTATTGTCTTTAATGCCGCCGCAAAATTCCAAAATATCTCCAACAGTAGTGCCGATTTTAACCATAATGTTTTTAGGTTGATTAATACCGGAACCGCTTACCGTTATAACTCTTTCGTATGACGGTTTACCTTTCACTACAGCTTCTTGGAAAGCAAGAGTAGTGCCCACATTGGTTAGGAAAACTCCAACGTCGTTTGTAACACCGTTTTGAGGAACGATTCTGCCTACAACGGCTTCAGTAAGTCTCTTTGAATCACCTTGGGGATACTTGGTCTTACATCCTACAACGGTTAAATTTTTAAATCTTTCTTCTTTTGCAATAACTTCTTCCATTTTTGCAATGGCATCAGGTTTATTTTCCTCAATAGCCATATATGAAACCTTTTTATTGTAAAAGTTTGCAAAAATTTCAAGACCTTCCAAAATTTCCTCAGTTCTTTCCAACATAATTCTGTGGTCACAAGTAAGGAAAGGTTCGCATTCAGCGCCGTTTATAATACATTCGTCAAGGGGCGGATTTTCATTTTTAATCTTTGCATGAAGTGGGAAACCTGCTCCCCCCATACCTACAATACCGGCCTTTTTAACAATGGGAATTAAATCATCAAGGCTCAAGTCTTTGTAATTTTCTACAGGCTTAATACCCTCATAAATCTCTCCCTTTCCATCTGACTCGATAGCGACACAATCACAGTATCTGCCGTCAGCAGTGTACATTTTTTTAATTTCTTTAACTGTACCTGAAACACTCGAGTGTACATCAGCGGAAATGAAAGCTTCTGATGAGCCGACGGTTTGTCCGACTTTTACACTGTCCCCAACACTTACAACAGGTTTGCAAGGTGCACCTATATGTTGAGACATTGGAATGTAAACAATCTTAGGATCGGGCATAACTTCAATAGCCATACCTTCGCTCAATTCCTTGTGCTCATCAAAATGAATTCCTCCCACTTTAAAAGTGAGATTTCTTGAACTCATAGAACTACTCCTTTCAAATATAATTTTACAGGCTCTCACCTGATTCGTTATAATTATAACACTAAAATTTTATAAAGTATATTAAACGAGATTTTTCTTTAAATTTATTAAATCTTAGTAATTGGAAATAAATTGTATTAATGTAAAAAAAGTGTTGACAAAATTTAATATGCCTTATACAATGTATAGTGCTTGCGGGAGTGGCGGAATTGGCAGACGCGCTAGACTTAGGATCTAGTTC
>CABTXP010000026.1 GCA_902488815.1 uncultured Eubacteriales bacterium
AGACGTGTGCTCTTCCGATCTCCACATTTGCTTCACCTATCGCTCTCAAATGTTCCAAGTGAGCATGAGCTTCTCCTGCGGCAAACCACTTTTGTGCCTTGGGGAAGTTGTCCCAGTTTTTGCTACTTATTTCCCAGTGCATTTCTTTTGCAACTTGTCTAACTGTTACTCTGTCGTGCTTTTTAAGTGTGTTTACGGCTTCATCAAGTCTTTTTTTGTGATGAAGTTTAAGCTCATCTATTCTCGCTCTGTGGTCTTCCACCAAAAATCTGTGGGATGAAAATAAATGATCTATTTCCATGTCATAGACTTTGTCCAAGTTTTTAAAGTAATTGCCTAAGCTGTCGCCGTATTGTGTGCCCCAAAATGTTATGTTAGGAGTGATCTTGCCCAATATATGATCACCGCAGAAAAGTATTTTGTGTTCTCTCTCATAAAGGCCGGTGATGCCGGGTGTGTGTCCTTTTAAGTCAATAATTTCAAATGTATAATCTCCGACTTTAATTGTTTCTCCGATTACAGCTTCCTTATAATCAACGTGCTTAAGGGGGCGGAACTTATATCCCGGATGGTCTTCTATGTCCAACCCGTCTTCTTCAAGACCTTGCCATATAGAGTGCTCCACTGTATCTACCCACATGGATTGAGATTTGTGAATACTTGTGTTTAGTAAGTCGCCGTCTATCTTGCTCATGTAGACTTCCATGCCTTTTTCTTGAAAGTATGACGCCAAGCCTGTGTGGTCCGAGTGTAAGTGTGTCAAATATAAAATAGTGTTTTCGTAATTTAAATCCAATTCTTTAAATACTCTTTCAATATTTTCTTTTGTATCTTCTCTGTTAAATCCCGTGTCAACCATCATTGAAACATTGTCACCTTTTACAATGTAAAGATTCAAATACTTGAGTGGATTGTTTGGCAGAGGCAGCTCTTCCATAAAAATATTTTTATATAATTCTTTCATTTAATCACCTTTCATAATTTCGTAGTTATTCTTCATAAGTGTATCGGCAAAATTTTGTCGGGTCAAGCCCGTGCAATGTTTCAATAAAAAAAGACACATTATGTGTCTTAGTCTTTAGATTTAATTACAAAACAACTGCCCTTGTGTATTTCGATTTCTCCTTCTTCGTCCACGAGCTCATTTGATATGCCTATCGTCATGCCCGGTTTAATCGTCAGGGCCTTTACTTCGTATTTAAAGCCTTGTGTGGAGACCATGGTTTCTTCTATGGGGATAATGGATATGTATTTGAACACTCCCTTATTAACCTTCGTTTCACCAATAGTTAAATATTCCACTTCATTGTGTGAGTCCAATATTCTACCTGTAGCACCGTTTTTGTGAACTTCGATTAAGGTAAAAAAGTTGCCTAAGACATGGTCCATACGAGTGCCTATTGCCCCCAATATTGTTATGTCGGTACAGCCGAGATCACACATCTTTTTTAAAGCAATCTCAGTGTCCGTAAAATCTTTTTCAGGCGGAAACTTCTTAACTTCTATACCGGAATTTATTTTTCTCAAGTATTCTTCAGGCAGAGAGTCAAAGTCCCCCATTACTATGTCGGGCTCTACATCGCTGTCTAAGGTGTATTTAAGTCCGCCGTCGGCACAGACTACCATGTCCGCCTTCAATGCCATTTCTTTAAGAAGCTCTTTATCCGGAGGATTGCCCGCTGCTATTAAAAGTCCCTTCATTTTCTTAGGCACTCCATAATTTTTTTAACTTCGCCGTCTTTGTCATCCTTTGCAAAAATTCCCGAGCCTATTACTACAATGTCTGTGCCTGCACTAAGTACTTCTCCCATGTTCTCATACTTAATGCCTCCATCTACTTCTATAAGCGTGTTTAAATTTCTTTCTTCAATATATTTTTTAAGCTTGGAAATTTTTCTTAATGAATTTTCGATAAATTTTTGTCCGCCGTATCCCGGGTTTACGCTCATCACCAAAACCAAGTCAAGGATGTCTATTAAGTATTCCAAATCTTCAACTCTTTCGTGAGGATTTAAAGCTACTCCGACCTTTACTCCCTGTGATTTTATATAAGAAATTAATCTGTGGGGATGTGTTGTAGAGTCGGAATGAATTGTTATTAAATCGGCACCTGCTTTAATAAACTCATCTACTAAGTCCTCCGGCTGTTCAATCATCAAGTGCACATCCAAGGGTATGTCCGTGATTTTCTTAATATTTTTTATAATGTGAGGTCCGAAGCTTATATTGGGCACATATTTTCCGTCCATTACATCTAAGTGAATATAGTCTACGTGGTGTCTGTTTAAAAGCTCGACTTCTTCTTTTAAGATCGTAAAGTCACAGGATAAAAGTGATGGTGAAAGCATTAATATCGTCCTTTCTCTAAAATTTCAGCATGTAATTGTAAATAACTTTCGTATCTTGATTTGGGAATTATTCCTTCCTCAACTTTTTCTTTTATTTTGCAGCCCGGTTCGTTTATATGCATGCAGTTGTTAAATCTGCAAGGCAGGTACTCTATAAACTCATGAAAAAGATAGGGCAGTTTTTCGATTTCAATTTGGTCCAAGTTTATTGACGAAAACCCCGGAGTGTCGAAAATAAAAGTATCTCCTACATTGTGAAGCTCCACATGTCTTGTGGTGTGCTTGCCTCTTTCAGTCTTGCGACTTACCTCTCCTCTTTCTATTTCTTTGCCTAAGATAAAGGAAGTAAGGGTTGATTTGCCGGCACCTGATACACCGCTAAGGGCGGTGAGCTTGTGTTTTAATAGGTCCCGCACCTCTTCAGTGCCTTCTCCCGTTGTAAAACTTGTAAGGATTACATGATCCACAGCCTTTTCATAAATTTTATATAGTTTTTCCGCCGCATCTCTGTCCAAGTCTACTTTGTTTATACACATAATAATTTTTAAATTATTATTTTCGTAACTTGCAATTACGCTGTCGGTAAGTTGCAAATTATATTGCGGTTTTGCAACGGGAACCAAGAGCATTACTTGGTCTACATTTGCAACAGGAGGTCTTACCAATATATTTTTTCGCGGCAAAACTTTCTTGATATAAGAGAGATCTCCCTCAGTTTCAAATTCCACTTCATCTCCCACTACAGGACTTACTTCATGATGTCTGAACAGTCCTCTCGCCCTCGATGTGTATATCTCGCCTTCGCAATAAATATAGTAAAATCCTCCCGTTAATTTTATTATTTTTCCTATCATTTAATCTCTCTTGACTCTATAGTTACGTTGTCAATTTGAATTTCAATTACGGAGCCCACTTCGGCTTCAACTTTTACTTCTCTTTCAACACCGTCGCCATTGTATTTTTCAGTCTTAATATTTCTTCTGCCTTCGTCGTTAATCATTTCAACTTTAATTGAGTGATCTTGGCCGTCGGTATAAGTAGGTATTGAAATGGTAACGGACTTCATTTGTTTAGGTTCTTTGCTTGGCTCATCGATAACAGGTCCTATACTTACCTTAAAGCTGATTGTTGAGCCCTTGGGAGCCGTTTCTCCTCCTTCGGGAACTTGGTCAAAAGCATCTCCCTTGTCAATGGAGTTGGCTCTGCCTTCTTTTATTTCTCCAACTTTAAAACCGTGCGCTTCAATAGATTGAATTGCCAAATCCTTAGCCATGCCTTTAATATTTGGCACGGTAAGCATTGTCTCTTCGTCGCTTTTACTTACTACGACACTTATTGTTCCGCCTTTTTCCAAAGTTTCTCCCGCTTTAGGGCTTTGTGAGAGAACAGTCCCTCCCTCTTTGTCGGAATCTTCGTAAGTAATGTCGATTTGATATCCGCGACCTTCCACCAATCCCTTGGCTTCGTCCGCGTTTTTATCTAATAGGCTCGGCACCAAATTTTCTTCTGTCAGCTTGTTAATTACAACAGTAATTACTGAATTCTTCTCTGCACTTGTACCTGCTACCAAGTCTTGGTCCAAAATTTCTCCGTCCTTGTGTTCCAAGTCCGTCTTCGCCTCGCCGATTGCTATTTTAAAGCCTGCATTCTTGGCAAGATTTTCAGCTTTCGCCGATTCCGTTCCTACAAGGTTCGGCACGATACTCATGGTCTCTTCAGTCTTTTCGGCTTGAATTTTCTCGTTTCTTTCCCGCATTAATGGCACAACCTTCGGCACTACAAATATGATGAGAGCTATAAATAAAGCCGCAGTTAAAATGCCTACAATCATTCCTACCTTTGAGCTTTTTTCTTTTCTCCTCTTAGGTAAAGTTGTTTCCGCCGGTCTATCAACATTTTGCGCATAAGGATCAGAGATATCTCTTCTTATAACTTTTTTCTTGCGCGGACCGCTTTCAGAATTTATAATTACAGTTTTACGTGATTCTTTGTTAAATGTCAGGTCTTCCAACCTGTTTAAAATAATCGCCTTAATATCTCCGATTAATTCGTCGGCGTTTTTGTATCTGTCATCAGGATTTTTCTTACACATTTTAAGAATCATCTTGTCAACATTGTCGCTTATAGCCGGATTAATAGATGAAGGTATGGGCAAATTAGATTGAACTTGCATAAGAGCAACAGATACCGGGTTGTCCGCATCAAAAGGCACTCGTCCCGTGAGCATTTCAAACATTACAATTCCCAGGGAATAAATGTCACTTCTGTTATCTACCTTTGCACCTCTTGCCTGCTCGGGAGAAAAATAGTGGACACTTCCCATTACGGCATTTGTCGCCGTGACAGTTGAGTTGTCTGCAACTCTTGCGATGCCGAAGTCCGTAACCTTAACGCGGTCGTCCTTTGTAACCATAATGTTTTGAGATTTAATATCTCTGTGGACAATTCCCTTTGCGTGAGCCACTTTTAAAGCTTCGGCAATTTGAATGGAATAATTTAAAGCTACAGATTGTTTTAAAGGTCCGTTTTCAGTAATTATTTCCTTTAAAGTTTTGCCGTCAATATATTCCATTACAATGTAATGAATTTGTTCTCCATCTACTTCTTCACTGCCCACATCATAAATTCCTACAATGTTTGGGTGAGAAATACTCGCCGCTGCAAGGGACTCTCTTCTGAATTTTCTGATGAAATTCTCGTCGCTGTTGTATTCTACTTTAAGTATTTTAATGGCAACAATACGGTCCAATTTATGGCAGTGAGCCTTGTACACATCGCCCATGCCCCCTGTACCTATTTTTTGTAGAATTTCATATCTATTTCCAAGCATTTTACCTATCATCGTCCACCTCATTTAAATCTATTACTATGAGCGTGATATTATCCAATCCGCCGTTTTTCAAAGCTTCTTTAATCAAAAGGTCTCCGGCTCTTTCCAAGTCGTTATCGCGCATAATTTTTGCAATGGCTTTTTCTTCAACCATGTTTGAGAGACCGTCGGAGCAAAGCAAAAACTTTTCTTTCATCGAAAGTTTTTTTCTGAAGACTTTAAACTCAATGTTTTCTGACGTGCCTAAAGCCTTTGTAAGAACATTCTTCTTCGGGTGATGATTGGCTTCTTCTTCAGTAATATCGCCAATTTCCACCAAGTAGTTTACAAAGGAATCGTCCTTGGTTAGCTTTGTAAGAGTGTTGTCTTCCAAAGAATAAATTCTGCTGTCTCCTATATTTGAAAAAATAATTTCATCCTCAAAGAAATAAAGCAAACTTAAAGTCGTGCCCATTCCTCTAAGGTGTATATCTTCTTTTCCCTTTTCATAAATAGCCGTGTTGGCTTTTTTTATGGCAAAAGCAATTTCTTCCTGAGCTTCAATTACAGAGGAAATTTCCTTTCCGTCTAAAACTTCGGCAACAATCTTTGTGGCAAGAGAGCTTGCCTCTTCACCGCCTAAATGACCGCCCATGCCGTCAGCCACTATAAAATATTTATTTTCCCCTTCTGAAATGTAGAGAGAGTCTTCGTTGTTCTTTCTCACATTTCCTCTATTTGTCTTTCCTACATAAATCAAAATAGCACCTCATTGTTCAAATGTTTGATTTTAAGTTGACCGCAGGAAGCATCTATATCAGCTCCCAAAGTCCTTCTGATAGTGGTGTTAATGCCGCTATTAATTAATTTTTTCTCAAATTCCTCTAAAGCTTTCCTCTCAGGCTTTCTCTCATCAAAGCCTGTTACAGGATTTAAAGGAATTAAATTTACATGTGCTTTTATATTTTTAAAAAGAGATTTTAAATTTCTTACATCTTCATCTCTATTGTTTTTTCCGTCAATTACAGTGTACTCAAAGGTAATGCGTGAACTGTTTTTCTCTGAAAAATACTTCGCCGCCTTTACAATTTCTTCCACTGAATACTTCTTTGCCACAGGCATTATCTCTCTTCTGTACTCGTCGTTACTTGAGTGAAGAGAAATGGCGAGACCCACCTTCAGATTTTCATCTGCCAGGTCATATATCTTGTCCGCCAATCCGCTTGTGGAAATTGTAATACTTCTTATAGAAATATTTTTGCCCTTGGGACTTGTAATGATCTTAATAAATTTTATCACATTGTCGTAGTTGTCCAAAGGTTCGCCGCTTCCCATGAGAATTATATTTGAAATTGTGACGTTAAATTTCTTTTCAACTTCATAGACCTGTGCCGCCATTTCATAGGAAGATAAATTTCTCACGAGCCCTTCTTTTGTCGAGGCACAAAAAGAACAGCCCATTCTGCAACCTACTTGCGTAGATATGCAGAGAGAGTGTCCGTGTTCATACTTCATTAAAACCCCTTCAATGATGTTGCCGTCATATAATTTGTACAGCATCTTTACCGTCTCATCCAATTTGGATCTGTACTCTTTAATAATCTCGACTTTTCTCACATCCCCTTGGGATGCAAGGGCTTCTCTTAGTTTTAAAGGTATATT
Source organism: uncultured Eubacteriales bacterium (assembly GCA_902488815.1). Lineage (GTDB taxonomy): Bacteria > Bacillota > Clostridia > Tissierellales > Peptoniphilaceae > KA00134. Next base: position 6,820 of record CABTXP010000026.1, read on the forward strand.
TTGTATATCAAGTACCGATGTGCATCTGCCTCTATGTATGCCTTCGAAGACTTGAGTGCCTCGAAAACTTTTTTCCCCCATATCGACAGCCAAAGCTTTCAACTCTTCCTCTGTCATGGAATCTATATATTGCATTTTATCAACTTCCAAATTGTAAATCCGTCTGTGTTGTATTCTTGCGGGAAAATTCTCAAAAAGTTCTTGTCTTCAAATTTTTCTATTTTGATATTTTTGTTTTGTTTTAAAAATTCATCTATAACTTTTTCATTTTCCTCAGATGTAATTGTACACGTTGAATAGACTAACTTTCCACCGTTTTTTAAATATTTAGCTGCATTTAATATAATATTTAGCTGAATATTAGAAATCTCATATATGTCTTCAATAGTCTTCTTTAATTTAATCTCCGGATACCTTCTCATTAAGCCCAAGGCGGAGCACGGTGCATCCACCAAGACCTTGTCAAAACTTTCTTTAAACGCTTCGTTATAAAAAGTACCGTCTTGGACAAAGGTCTTAATATTTTTTGCCCCTAATCGCGCGGCATTTTCTTTTATTTTTGAAACTTTTTTGTCGCTTACATCTAATGCCAATACTTCTCCTGTGTTATTCATAAGAGCGCTTATGTGAGTAGTCTTTCCTCCCGGAGCTGCGCACATATCCAAAACTTTCTCTCCCTCTTTAGGGGCTAAAGCTTCTCCAACCAAAATTGAAGATTCATTTTGGGCATAAAAATAACCCTCTTTAAAAGCCTTGGACGTAAACATCCCGTTAGGGTTATCAATTATATAACCGGTTTTTGAAAGAGGTCCCTTTCTATATTTAAAACCTTCACTTGTCATTATGTTTTCAAATTCTTCAACTGTTGCCTTCAGTGTGTTGACTCTCACAGTGACGTCAGTCTTTAAAAGCAAGCTCTTAAACATTTCTTCAGTATACTCATAGCCGTATCGATCTGCAAAGTACTTTGTCAGCTCTTCATTTACGGAGTACATAATGCTTAAATATTTAATCGGGTCTTTTTCCTTGACTTCGATTTTATTTCCATCACGCAAAAAGCTACGCAGCACTCCGTTTACAAAGCCCGCCGCACCTCTGTTGGCATATTTCTTTGCCAAATTTACACTTTCATTTACAATTGCGTAATCAGGCACGCGGTCCAAGAACAAAACTTGATAGAAGGCCATCTTTAAAATATTTAAGACATACTTGTCAATTTTTCTGAAAGGTATCTTGCTTCTGCTTTTAAGAACATACTCCAAGTACAGGGAGTGTCTCAGTGTGCCTAAGACAAGTTCCTGTAAGAGGTTAAAGTCTTTTGTGTCGTAATTGTTTCGCTTTTCGCCAATTAAATCGGCGGAAAAATTTTCTCCGTACAAGGTGTCGTAGATAATTGTTAAAGCGTCTTCACGTAGTGTCATCTTCTATCCCTTGAAAACATACTTAAAATTCGCAAGAAACTTCCTATTGCCATTAAAGTTGATGCTACATAGGTCATTGCCGCAGCTGAAAGTACGGACTTCGTACCTTCCATCTCGCCACTTGTCAAAAATCCGGACTCCAATTGCTCCATGGCCCTGTTGCTGGCGTTGAATTCCACAGGCAGTGTCACAATTTGGAAAAGTACAGTTGCAGCAAATAGCCAAATACCTGTCTTTATTAGCAAAGTGCCTGATGTAAATAAATAACCTAAAATTATTATCCAAAAAGAAAATCTTGATCCGAAATTTGCAATAGGTACTAAAGACGTTCTAATTCTAAGAGCTCTGTAGTCAGTTGCATCTTGTATAGCGTGTCCGCACTCGTGAGCCGCTATGGAAACCGCAGCCACGGATGCGGAATTATATATCCCTTCCGAAAGTCTTAAAGTCTTGTCCCTCGGGTCATAGTGGTCGGTAAGTTGGCCTTTGATCGGCTCAATTGATACGTCATAAAGTCCATTTCTGTCTAAAATTTGTCTCGCAACTTCTCTTCCCGTAAGCCCTGAGCTACTTCTAACTCTTGAGTATTCGCCGTAAGCTCTTTGAATTTTGGCTTGAGCCCACATAGCAAGTAAAAGTCCCGGCAGTATATATATTAAATATTGAAAATTATAGTAATAAAAAGGCATTACTCAAACACCTCTCCTCTTTCAATTTTATTTCCAAGTAAAAAACTTTTAATGTCCATTCTCTTTTTGCCCGGTGCTTGTATTTCTTTAACAGAAAGCGCATCTTCTTTAAATGCGATTATAAGTTCCTTGTTTGATGACAACACTTCTCCCGGCTTACCGGACTCTTTTACAACTTCCCCTTCAAAAAACTTAAAGTTATTTCCATTTAAAGTTGCGTAAGCGCCGGGGCTCGGGTATAGTCCTCTGATTAAATTAAGGCCCTCTCTTGCCGTTAATTTTTCAAAGTCTATCTTTCCCGTTTCCTTTGAAATTTTTTCCGCATAAGTGGACTGTGCATCATCTTGTGGTGTGAACACAACTTTATCTTCTTTTGCAAGTTCAACAAAATCACAAATAAGTCGTGCCCCTATTTGTGCAAGTTCTCTTTCCAAAACTTCGGCGTTTTTGTCTCCGATTTCCACCCTTTCAACAAGTGCCACATCTCCTGTGTCAAGGCCTTCTTCCACCTTCATAATGGAAATGCCTGTCTCTTTTTCGCCGTCAATTATAACTCTGTTTATGGGAGCGGCACCTCTGTACTTAGGCAAAAGTGATGCGTGAATGTTCACTATATATTTCGGAATGTCCAAAATTTCTTTTTTTATAATTTGTCCATAGGCAGCTACTACAAAAATGTCAGCCATTTCCGATTTAAGTCTTTCAACTACATCGGGTGCATTTATGGACTTAGGTTGGATGACCGGTATATTAAGTTCATCAGCAATTACTTTAACCTCAGGGTCAATTAGCTTTTTGCTTCTGCCCCTGGGCTTTGACTCCCTCGTCACTACAAGAGATACGTCGTATTTATTTGCAAGTTCCTTTAAAGCTGTTGCCGCAAATGCCGGTGTGCCGATAAAAACTATTTTCATATTTCTTTTCCTGTTAAATCTTCAACATTTTTGGCAACGTCGGTATAAATTATACCTTCCAAATGGTCGTACTCGTGTTGTATAATTCGCGCCAAATATTCTTCGGCTTCTATTTCCTTTTCCGCACCTGTTTCATCTAAATACTTGACTTTGATCTTCTCGTATCTCTCCACGTCCCCTTGGTATCCCGGCACGGACAGGCATCCTTCTTTGCCCAATTGATTACCTTCGTGAAAAGTAATTTCAGGATTAACCATTTTTAAAATATTACCGTCTCTGTCATCTATTACAAGAACTCTTCGACGCACCCCAACTTGCACTGCTGCAAGACCTACTCCGTCTGATTCGTACATTGTGTCCATTAAATCATTTATAAGTTCTTTAATTCTCTCATCTACTGTTTCAACTTCTCTAGATTTTTTGTATAAAATCGGATCAGGTACTTCTCTTATTTTTCTAATAGCCAATTTTTCACCTCAATTAAACTCTATATCAAGGAATATTCCCTTACTTGACAGTCCCTCTCTGTTATTAATAACTACCCTTTTTAGTATGGTTCTTAACATTTCGCCGTGCTTGGTAGCGCATCTGAGCTGAAACTTCACTCTGTATATGTCCTTGATCTTGGGCATGTCTATAATCTTCGTGTAAGAAGTTTTAAAGCCCTTTATCTCTTCCCCGATACTTTTTAAAATTTCCAAAGCTTCGTCTTCAAGACCCTCCATTTCTTTTGAAGCAAAGGAGAGAGTGAATATGTCGTAGAAAGGCGGATAAAAATATTCCCTTCGCATTTCAATTTCTCTATTGTAAAACTCTTCATAGTTTGCCGTTTCCGCGGATGTAATGCTGTACTCTTCAGGGCTGTAAGTTTGAATTACTACACTACCTTCCTTGGCACCTCTTCCCGCTCTGCCTGAGACCTGGGTCAAAAGTTGAAAGGTCGTTTCGTGTGCTCTGTAGTCTGAAATATAAAGGGAAAGGTCTGCCGCAATTACACCCACCAAGGTCACATTGGGAAAGTCGTGCCCCTTTGAAATCATTTGTGTACCCACTAAAATGTCGGCACCGCCTGACTTAAATATGTCGAAGGTCTTCTCATAAGACCTCTTTGAGCCCATGGTGTCTCTGTCCACTCTCATGACTCTCGCCTTTGGAAAAAGTTTTTTAACTTCTTCTTCAACTTGTTGAGTCCCTACGCCGAATCTCTTAATGTACTTTGAACCGCACTGAGGGCAAACCTTGGGCAGAGGTTTTGTCTTGCCGCAGTAGTGGCACCTCAGCCTGTCAATGTTCTTGTGATAGTTCATGGATATGTCGCAGCTGTCACACTTTACAACATAGCCGCACTCTCTACATGAGACGAAGTTTGAATATCCTCTCCTGTTTAAAAATAAAATCGCCTGTGTCTTTTCTTCTAAAACTTTTTCTATTTCACGATGCAGTTGTCTTGAAAAAATCGACATGTTCCCTGCAAAAAGTTCTTCCGCCATATTCACAACTGTAACATGGGGGAGCTTTGCAGCCTTAAAAGCTCTGTGGCGTAGCTCAAAAAGTCCGATTTCACCATTCAACGCTTCATAGTATCTCTCAACGGAAGGCGTGGCGCTACCTATTAAAAGCTTTGCTCCCACAATTTCGCAGCGCTTCTTCGCCACATCATAGGTGTCGTATCTGAGTGATGAGTGGTTTCTGTAACCGGGATCGTGCTCCTCGTCGATTATAATCATCTTAAGATTTTCAAAGGGCGCAAATACTCCGGACCTTACACCTACCACAACACTTACTTCTCCCGACTTGATCCTTGACCACTCATCAAACCTCTCTCCTTTGGAAAGTTTGGAGTGCATAATGGAGACCTTGTCTTTAAATCTGCTGTTAAATCTTTCAATCATTTGAGGCGTAAGGGAAATTTCCGGCACAAGTACGATGACCTGTCCGCCGTCTTTCACAATATTTTCTGTAATTCGCAAATAAACTTCCGTCTTCCCCGAGCCTGTAACTCCTTTTAAAAGATTTACAGTGTGATTAGAACCTTCAATTCCCTTTATAGCTTCAATTTGCTCCATGTTTAAAGGCAATTTCTTTGCCTCTTTGAATTTTTTAACGGGTGTACGCATTACTTGCTTGTCAAAAATTTCAACTATTCCCTTTTTGTTTAAAGTATTTATAGGAGAAGATGAAATATCTAAATCCGTCATTAATTTTTTGCGAGAACACTCGCCGGATTTAAGATACTCGACTACATCCTTTTGCTTTCCCCTAAGCTTTAAACTTTCAATATCTTTTATATCGGGATAAAGTCGCAAGTACTTTTCGTATTTAAAATCAATCTTGGTTTGCAAGACAATTTTAGATTTTAAAGCCCCTCTTTTTAAAAAGCTTTTAATCTCAGGGCCGAAGTTGCCCGCATCGGCAAGTTTAACTACATAGTTCTCCTGTGCCAAAAAGTCCTTTAACTCGTTGGACAATACGTCTTCATCCACTACTTCAATTTTGTGGTTGATTTCTTTTAAATTCCCCGGTGGCAGAATCGGCAAGAATGCCCTGGATATACCTACCAGGTATCTTTCCGACATAAAAATGCCAAGGTCAATTAAGTCTTGTGTGAGTATGGGCTCTTCATCCACCACATCAATGACATCCTTCACCTCAAAAGAGTTGTCAAAGTCCTCGCCGTAAGACAGGGCCATGGCAAGAGTAGGCGTGTCTCCTCTACCGAAGGGCACAATAAGCCTCTTCCCAGGCTCAACTTCATCTATTAAATTTTCAGGTATGTTATAAGTCCAAATCGTGTCTATAGGAGCATAATTTGTCTTTAAAAATACGTGAATAATGTTTTTCATAATTCTCCAAAAAAAAGCTAGAGTGACCTAGCTTTTATCCTATCTAATATTATATTTGCAAGCTCTTTCTTAGTGACCTTTCCGCTTTCAAAGCTTCCACCGTCCCTGTCGAAAATTGTTGCAATATTTGTATCCGTTCCGAAGCCTGCCGACTCCATTGTAATGTTGTTGGCTACAATAAAGTCCAAGTTTTTCTTTTTAAGTTTTTCTTTGGCAAACTCTTCTACGTTTGTACTTTCAGCGGCAAATCCCACAAGGATTTTGTCTTCCTTTATGCCTCCAACGTATTTAAGAATGTCCTTGGTCTTTTTAAGCTCCAAGTTCATAATGTCGGGAGACTTTTTAATTTTATTTTCAGAATACTCCACAGGTGTAAAGTCCGCCGGCGCCGCCGCCTTTATTAAAACATCCGTCTCATTAAATGCATTCTTTACAGCTTCAAACATGTCGGAAGTGCTTTCAACTTCAACTACTTTCGAAACTTTAGGCGCCTTTATTGAAGTAGGGCCTGTGATTAAAATAACCTTGGCACCTCTGTTGTAGGCTTCTTTTGCAATGGCATATCCCATTTTGCCCGTGGACTTGTTTGAAAGAAATCTCACCGGGTCAAGGGCTTCCCTTGTCGGGCCTGCCGTTACCGTTATCGTCTTTCCGGCAAAGTCTTTTTCGTAAAAAAGTCCGTCAATAATCTCTACAATTTCTTCAGGCTCAAGCATTTTTCCTCTGCCTACGTCCTTGCAAGCAAGTAAATCGCATTGAGTGTCCGTCACTGTAAAGCCGTCTTTAATTAAAGTGTCTATATTTCTAACTGTGGCAACATTGTCAAGCATCCCCGTGTTCATAGCAGGGACAATTAACTTCTTGGCCTTTGAAGCTAAACACACGGTTGTAAGCATGTTGTCCGCAAATCCGTTGGCAAGCTTGGCAATTGTATTTGCACTTGCGGGAGCGATGACTATTAAATCAGCCCACTTTGCAAGAGCAATGTGTTCCACCTCTACATGTTCCAACTCCTTAAACATGTCAATGTAAACAGGATTGGAAGACATGGTTTGAAAAGAAAGAGGCGTCACAAACTCCCGTGCCGCATTTGTCATTATGACTTTAATATTGGCGCCCTTTTTGGAAAGGCGTGAACAAATTTCCAAAGACTTGTAACAGGCAATGCCGCCTGTCACGCCAAGCAGAATGTTTTTTCCTTTAAGCATTATTCTTCAACTTCCGTCTCTTGTTGTGCTCTTAAAATTTCGTACTTCTTTTCTCTCTCTTCAGCAATTTTTTCCGCATATTTTTTGTCGGACATAGGTTCGCCGAAACAAATGTCCTTTCTCATCACTTCTTCCATTGCAACGGTCACGGGATTTATCTCATCAGTTTCTTCAAGTGGCGGATTTCCCGCAACAATAAGTCTCGCCCTTTTAGCAATTAAGTTAACCAATTCATATCTGCTGTGAGTTATTTCTCTAACTTCTTCAAAAGATGGTATAAGCATTATTTTCTCCTTTCCAAAATCTCTTTCTTTATGTCATTGTGTCTCTTGACACGTAATTTTTCCGCAGCAATAATCGTCTCAATATTTGAAACAGCCTGTTCAACCTTGTCGTTGATAATAAAGTAGTCGTACTCTCCGACAAAATCAAGTTCCTTAAAGGCATTTTCAAATCTGACTTTTATTTCTTCTTCCGTTTCCGTTCCTCTGTTTGTAAGTCTTTCTTTAAGCTCGTCAATAGTAGGCGGTATTAAAAAGATAAAAATCGCGTCCTTGTAATTCTTTTTAATTTGAAGAGCGCCTTGCACGTCAATTTCCACAAGGACAATCTCTCCCTTGTCAATTTCGTTAAATACAAACTCCTTGGGCGTGCCGTAGTAGTTGGTATGTACAAAGGCATACTCTAAAAGCTCATTGTTTTTTGCCATGTCTTCAAACTTGTCAATGTCTACGAAAAAATAATTCTCCCCGTCTACTTCTCCGGGGCGTGGAGTTCTCGTAGTGACTGAAGTAGAAAAAACAATATCCTTATTATTTTTTAAAAGCTCTTGTGAAACGGTGCCCTTGCCGCTGCCGGAAGGTCCGCTTAACACTAACAAAAATCCCTTGGACATACAATCCCCCTACTCAATGTTTTGTATTTGCTCTCTCAGCTTTTCAATGTGAGATTTTAATTCAACGACTTTGTTTAAAATTTCAATGTCACCGGTCTTGGATCCTACCGTGTTGACCTCTCTGTTAAGTTCCTGTACCAAAAAATCCAAGTTTCTGCCGATTGAATTGTATCTATTTATTATATCATTAAATTGCAAAAGATGTGAGAATATTCTCACTATCTCCTCGTCAATAGAGAGCTTGTCACACATAATTGCAACTTCCGTAGTGAGCCTTTGAAGGTCAAGTTCGTCCTTGTTTAAATTTTTATCAATGTTTTCTCTAAGCTTATTTGTGTTCTCTTCAATTACAGCAGGTGCTTTGTCACGAATAAATTCGGCACAGGCAGTAATGTCTTTAAGCTTTTCTTCAAAGTCCGCCTTGAGAGCGGCACCTTCAAGCTCCCTCGCCTCAACAAATTGATTGAGGGCAATGGTGACGGCACTCTTTAAGGGATCCCAAAGTTCTTCCTTGTCGTCGTCGTTGGAGATGGTGGAGATAACACCCTCCATAGTGTAGATGTCCCTTAAAGAAATTTCACTTATAAGTCCCAGCTCATCTCTCAGATCCTCAAAGGCCTTTAAATATTCTCCCGCCAAGTGAGCATCCGCCACAACCTTGGTGTCGCTTTGACTCAAAAAATTGTAGTTTATATATACGTCCACCTTGCCTCGTGAGATCTCTTCCTTCAACAGCTTTCTAACTCTGTCTTCAAAGGCAATAAGAGTCTTGGGCATTCTAATGTTAAACTCGCTGTAACGCGAGTTCACCGATTTAATTTCAACTTTAAAAAATATATTTTCGTTTTGGAATTGTCCCATTCCATATCCCGTCATACTTCTCATAAAATCACCGCCTTAATTATACAATACAATGAAGATTATAAACAGAGATGATATAATAAATTTGGAGGTAAAAATGGCATATAGCGGAATAGTACTCAGTGCAATATTGAGAGAAATAAGAGTGAATGTCTTAAACTCAAAAATTTTAAAAGTTTACCAACCACATGAGTCGGAGATAAGGCTCCTCTTCTCCGGAAGAGAAAAGCACAATCTCCTCATCTCACAAAGCGCAAGTGAACCTCGCATGTATTTCACGGACTTAAAGTCACAAAACCCGGACACGCCCCCTACATTTTGTATGGTGCTAAGAAAGCACATAGAGTCCGGCACACTTTTAGATGTACAGCAAGTAAAGACGGACAGAATTGCAAAGCTCACTATAAAATCCAAGGACGAAATGTTTGTAGATACGATTAAATATCTCTACGTTGAGATAATGGGCAAGTACTCCAACATCATTTTAACGGACAAAGACAACAAAATAATCGACTCGATAAAGAGGGTCACACCTTCCATCAGCAGAGTTAAAATAATTCTCCCCGGTGAAATTTACGACCCATTGGTAGTATCCACGGGCTTTGACCCGACACAGGTTTCACCTATGGAATTTGACGCCCTCTTAAAAGAAAAGGGCACACAGTCTTTAAAAAACTTTTTCCTTCGAAACTTTACGGGCTTCAGCCCTCAAATCATAGAAAGATTTTCACAGGCTATAAACAGAATGCCCGGTGAAATTATCGAGACCTTTACACCGAATGAAATAGAAATTTTAAGAGAAGAGTTTGAAAAAATTCAAAAAATTTTAATATTGGAGGACTTTACTCCTACTTTATACAAATTGAGTAACGGCAAGAGAGATTTTGAAGCGGTGGACCTTCCCATAGGGGAAGAAAAAGAGACCTTCGACTCCATGTCAGAGCTCTTGGATAAGTTTTATTTGGAAAAAAGTGTTCAGTCATCATTGGCGCAAAAGTCAAACGACTTAATCAAAAACGTTCAAAGGACCATGGAGCGCACTCGCTTAAAGTTGGAAAAGCAGTCGGGGGAACTGAACGAAGCCTTGGACAGAGAAAAATATAAAGTCTACGGCGATTTAATCTCCGCAAATCTTCACAACATTAATCAAAACGCATCATCTGTGACGGTGCAAAACTTTTATTCGGAGGCCATGGAAGAAATAGAAATCCCCATGGATATTAAACTCTCTCCTGCCCAAAACGCGCAACACTATTACAAAAAATATTCAAAGCTTAAGACCGGCGCGATGGAACTTAAAAGAGAGATAGAAAAATCCAACAGACTTATAGAGTACTTGGAGACAGTTCTATTAAACATAAGGCTTGCAAAGTACAAGGAAGACTTGGAAGAGATACAGGAAGAGCTTTACAAGATAGGCATATTAAAAAAACAAAAGTATGGCAAAAAATATAAGCCCAAGTCTTTGGACCAATACACTTCCCCCTCGGGGTATGCAACCTATGTGGGAAGGAACAACAGGCAAAACGAAGAAATTACATTTAAGATTGCAAGGTCACAGGACACGTGGTTTCACATTAAAGAAGGCCCCGGCGCTCACGTCATTGTGAGAAACGGAGGTGAGCCTCTCACAGATGAGGACATTGAATTTGCAGCACGCTATGCCCTTTTAAATTCAGATGCAGGTTCCACGGCAATGGGCGAAGTAGTCTATACTCAAAAGAAATTTGTAAAGAGACATCCTTCAAAGATACCCGGCTTGGTAATATACACGGACTTTAAGACAGTAACGGTAAGGTCGGAATAATAGATAGGCATTAAAAAAAGACAGGTCACCCTGTCTTTTTGTTTGTTAAAGATTATTTCAATGTCCCATTGATTGAGGTTCATAAGTCAATTTAAGTGAAATTTTTTCTGCCGGCATAGTAAATGTTATCTTCTTTCCTGTACTTGTAATATTCTGAGGCATAGTAGACCACATCTTTGATGGCTCATTAGTGTAGCCAGGATAGTTCGGAAGATCTATTGTGACAGTATCGTCGGCTTTGTGTTTACCAGCATATAATTCATGTTCTTCCTTAGCTTCACCCGAGGCATTCAATAGAACCGCTTTAACATTTACGTCATATTCTGGTGCTTTGTCTTTCCAAACAGCTTTAACTGTAATATCTGCCTCTGGCTTTATTTCGTCTCCAACAGCCTTTTCAACTCCAGCTACATCCCAAGCTTTAAATTCTTTGCCTGTCGGTGCTGTAAAGTCGCAAGTCGGTAGTGTATAGATAGTTTCTAATGGTAGTTTAACATCTGCCATAGTTCCTGTTCCGCCATTTGCATTAAAAGTTATTGTAAAACTATCATATGCAACAGCTTTAGCTGTCCATACTGCTGTAATTGTTGTGTCTGCACTTACTGTTATTGAAGTTCCAGCAGCTTTTTCTTCCTCGCCAACTTTCCAAGATTTAAATTCCTTGCCTGTCGGTGCTTTAAACTTATCAGCATTAGGTAGAGTATATGTTGAACCTTTTACTACTTGTTGAGTTTCAGTTGTTCCTGTGTCATTGTCAGCCACTAATGTTACTGTAACTTTTTCTTCTACAACAGCTTTGTCTTTCCATACTGCTGTAATTGTTGTGTCTGCACTTACTGTTATTGAAGTTCCAGCAGCTTTTTCTTCCTCGCCAACTTTCCAAG
>CABTXP010000027.1 GCA_902488815.1 uncultured Eubacteriales bacterium
AATATAATAAAATCATCCTATAAAAAGGATGTAGGACCGGAAACATTTATTTTCTTAATTTTATTTTTCGGGTTATTCGTCTTCTTAGGTCGCGAAATGGGCGGCACTAATATGATTAAGACAATGATGATGACCTCTTTTGACTTGCTTATTAATGTGTGCTTTTATCTTATGGCGGTTGCGGTAATTGCAGGTGGAGTATCTGCAATATTTTCTGAATTTGGCGTCGTGGCTTTAGTTAACAAAGGATTGTCCCATGTCATGAAGCCAATTTACGATTTGCCGGGAGCAAGCTCTCTTGGTATGTTAAATTGTTTTATGTCAGATAACCCTGCAATTTTGACTTTGGCACATGATGATAACTTCAGAAAATATTTTAAGAAATATCAAATGCCAGCCCTTACAAATTTGGGCACGGCTTTCGGCATGGGTCTTATTACTGTGACTTCTATGATGGCACTTCCCGTAGAAGGAGCTATTAAAGCTTCACTTATAGGACTTTTGGGAGCCGTAGTAGGAAGTATTGTATCCGTAAGACTTATGATTAGAAAAACAAAGAAGTATTACGGCACTGAAGATTGGGTTGAAATAACCGGCGGACATGATATACCTGAAGGCCACAGAAAAGTTAGAGAAGGATCGGCGGGCTCTCGATTTATCCAAGCTCTTTTAGACGGCGGTAAAATCGGCGTTGACATGGGAGTTGCTATTATCCCCGGTGTATGTTTAATTTGTACACTTGTTATTATGCTTACAAATGGTCCGGGACCGGGAGGAGTATATGACGGCTCTGCAAGACAGGGTGTTGCCGTACTTCCCTTTATTGGAGAAAAACTTAACTTTATTCTTTCTCCACTATTCGGTTTTTCCACTCCTGAAGCAATTTCAGTACCTATCACTGCATTAGGCAGCAGCGGTGCGGCTATAGGAATGGTTGCCGACATGGCGGAAAGACAAGTAATCGGCGGAAACGACATTGCGGTATTTACATCAATTTGTATGTGCTGGAGCGGTTATTTATCTACACACATTGCAATGATGGACGCCCTTGATACAAAGGAAATGACAGGCAACGCAATTACGTCTCACACCATAGGAGGCATTTGTGCAGGTGTTGCCGCAAGTTTAATTTGGAGGTTGTTAGTTTAGATGGATACTTCAAGATACTCTCAACAAGCTGTCAACATAATAAGAGAGGCAAATCAAATTGCCATTAGGAACAATAATTCTGAAGTTACAGATCTTCATTTGTTTTATTCTGTTTTGCTGCACGGCGAAAATTCTTTAAGAGAGTATTTTAAAGAGCTTGGAGTTGTCTATCAAAACCTTAAAGAGGATGTGGAGAATGCCGTCAAAAAGCTTAGAGCGGTAAAGGGCATTACAAATCTCTACACAAGCAGGTCTTACCAAAGGGCTCTGCTTATTTCAGATGAAATTTCAAGAAATCTCTTTGAGGAGTACATTACTTCGGAACATATTTTACTTGCCACTTTGAGAGAAGACGATATGCCTTCTTCAAAACTTGCAAAACTTCATGGCTTGACTTACACGGAACTTAGAAATTTAATTTCAAATAAGTTTAACGAGTCCTTTATGTCGGGAGTGGCACAGGAAAGTATAATTCAGCTGAGCAAGTACGGCAGAAATTTAACCGAGGAAGCCTTAGAAGGCAAACTTGACCCGGTAATCGGCAGAGAAGACGAGGAGCGAAGCGCAATACGTATTTTGTCTCGCAGGATTAAAAACAATCCCGTCTTAATTGGCGAGGCCGGTGTAGGCAAGACTGCCATTGTAGAGGGGATAGTACAGAGGATTGTAAGAGGCGACGTGCCGGACAATTTAAAGGAAAAAATTGTATTCTCCCTTGACATGGGGTCTTTAATTGCAGGAGCCAAGTATCGCGGAGATTTTGAAGAGAGACTGCAAAAAATTTTAGAAATAATAAAAGATTCGGAAGGAAAGATTATTCTTTTCATAGACGAACTTCACAACATAATTGGTAGTGGAAATACTTCGGGAACAATGGATACGGCGAACCTTTTAAAGCCCATGCTTGCAAGAGGTGAGATTTTAACCATCGGTGCAACAACTATTGAGGAGTACAGAAAGTATATTGAAGTAGATGGAGCTTTGGACAGAAGATTTCAAAAAATTTTAGTTGAAGAGCCTTCTATTGACACTACAATTACAATACTTAGAGGTATTAAACACAAGTACGAAAATCACCACGGAGTAAAAATTACGGACCCGGCACTTATAGAAGCTGCGAAGCTTTCAAAGAGGTTTTTGCCTGAGAGAAAGCTTCCTGACGTTGTCGTTGACGTAATAGACGAGGCCTGCTCTCTTGTAAAAATGGCAAGAGATCAAAATCCTGAAGAGATTGACATGCTTCACAGAAACATTGTCAATTTGGAAATGGAAAAAATTGCCCTTAAATACGAGGACGATGAGATCTCAAGGCTGAGATTTTTAGAAAAGGAAGCTGAAAGTAAGGAACTTGAAGCTGAATTGGAAGAGAAAACCAAGCTCTATAATTTAGAAAAAGAGAGACAGGAAGAGATAATAAGAAACGAGCACGAACTTTCCCTAATAGATGACGACTTGAAAGATGCGAAGGAAAAACGCAACTTTAAAGCCCTGGACAAGCTGGTGGAAACTGAGAAGAAGGTTCAGGAGAAGCTTAGAAATTTGGAAGCGATTGAACCTTACTATCCTATTAAGACTAAGGTAACTGTAAATGAAGTGAGGGAAATAATTTCCAAACTTTCAGGCATGCCCAAGAACAAACTTCAGTCCAACAGTTTAAAGAGACTTAACGATATTAGGGACAAGATCAAGTCGGAGTTTGTAGGTTCAGACGATATGATTGACAAGATAATTAACACCTACATGATTTCCGAAGGTGGACTTCTCTCAAGGACAAAACCTGTAGGCAGCTTTATGATATGCGGACCTTCAGGTTCGGGGAAAAGTTATATCGGCGAATTATTATCTGAATATCTTTACGACGGACAAAGGTCGTTAATCAGATTTGACATGAGCGAGTTTTCAGACAAGAGCTCGATTACAAAATTAATCGGAGCACCTCCCGGGTATGTGGGATATGAATTCGGCGGCGTCCTTACTGAACAGCTTAGGACAAAGCCCTACAGCGTAATAGTTTTTGAAAACATAGACAAGGCTCACTATGAGGTTCAGTCCTTGATACTTCAAATGATTCAATCAGGTGAGTTAAAGGACAACAAGGGCAGAGTAATAAATCTCAGAAACACAATTATTATTTTAGCTCTTACAACTCACTCTGCTGAAGACTTTAAAGCAAAGTTGGAAGACGATCACATAGGTGATATGGACAGAAATGTAGATTATACATTTTATATAAAAGAGCCTTCCTTAAAGGACAAGGAAAAGTTAATCACTTTAAATTTACAAAAGTTAGGTGATGAACTTAAAGAAAGACAAATTATTCTCGAGTGGAGTGATGATTTCATAAGAGAATTTTTGGATATGGCATCTAGGGAAAATATGATTGCCAAAGAAATAAAAAAAGTAGTGGAGCAGGAAATTTACTTCCTAATTGTGGAGCGCAATTTAGAAAAAGAGCTGAAGAGCTTCACCACAATTACACTATACTTTGATGAAAATGGTAGTTTTAATTTATTAGTAAAAGAGAAATAGGAGTGAAAAATATGGGTTACAAAATACCGGAACTTACTTTACCGAATTTTAAAGAAGAAAAGTACAAGAACGCACAACCTGTAAAAATGGCAAAGGTTGAAAAAGACGGCATAGCACCGGATGATTTTTATCTAACATCACACATGCCGACTTTTTACAAAGTTGAAGATGAGTGGCTGTTGCCGGAACACAACTCACTAAACTGTGTTGCTGTTTACAAAGACGGCAAAATTGTAGTTACAGAAATCAGAGAACTTAAAAAGGGTGACGAAGTAGTTCTTGGAAAAGAAGCTTCCCTTGAAAACGGAATATTAGTTTACAGAGAAGGATTTCCAAGCTACATATATTCAATCCCGGGCAAAGCTGTTGAAACTTCATTCTCAAAAGACTATGAAACTCTATTTGACCTTATGCAACAAGAGAGAGATTCAGAAGACGGATACATTGTTTGGGTTCTTGGACCAAGTGTTGTATTTGACTATGACACGAGAAAAGCACTTAACCAATTGGCAGAAAACGGATACATTGACTGCATGTTAGGTGGAAACGCAATGTGCACTCACGACTTGGAAGGCGGATTCTTACAAACATCTCTTGGACAAAATATTTATACACAAGAGAATGTACCCATGGGTCACTACAATCACTTGGACCTTTTAAACGAAGTAAGAACGGCAGGTTCAATTAAGAACTTTATCGCTTCAGGCAATGTTAAAGACGGCATCATCAAAACTCTTAGCGACATGGACATACCCTTTGTACTTTCAGGTTCAATAAGAGACGACGGACCCCTTCCGGAAGTAATCGGAGACACTGACAGAGCGCTTACTGAAACTAAGAAAGAGCTTGACAAGGCGACTCTAATTATTTGTATAGCTACAATGCTTCACAGTCTGTCTGTCGGCAACATGGCATCAAGTTACAGAATCAGAAAAGACGGAAGAATTACACCTGTTTATATGTACTCAATTGACGTAACTGAAAACGTGGTTCACAAAGTTGGAGCGGCAAGAGAACTTATGGCTTTCGTTCCCATGGTTACAAACGTTCAAGACTTTGTAGTTAACTGTGAAAAAGCATTAATTACACCTGCAGACAAAGTTTTTGCAAGTGAAATGGAAATACCGGAAATGGAATATGTTGAAACCGGAAGAGAAGATGCTAAGAAGGGAGAGTTACAATGATGAAATTTGAAATGCCGAAATACCACCATCCGAATTTTGACCAAGACTTTTTAAAGAACGCACCTAACGCTGTTCTTGAAGAAGTTAAGGTAGACGGACTAAGTCCGAGAAACTATCACGCACTGTCAGTATATCCTGAATACTTTAAGATAAACGGCAAGTGGGTACTTGCAGCTCAGTCACGTATGGACACTGTTGCAGTCGCAAAAGACACACTGGGCGAAGAAAGGGTAGACATAGTAGAATTCAGAAACCTTAAAAAAGGCGACAAAGTTGTAATCGGTCGTACAGAAGACGCTTCAGAAGGTATCTATGTTTGGACTCAAGGCTTTATGGAAGAAGATGCTGAAGCAGATACATTTGCCTTCAGATCGGGACGTTCAAGAGAGACTGCATTCTCAATTGATTACGATACTCTTTACGAAGTATTGAAATACGAAAAAGCTCACAAGGGCTATGTAACCTTAATCGTAGGATCTGCACTTGCTCTTGACGACGACTCACGCCTTGCCCTTGAAAGACTTGTTAGAAACGGATATGTTCAAGCAATATTCTGCGGCACCGAAACAGCTGCATTTGACCTTGAAAAAGGTATTTACAATACCTCATGGGGACAAGAACACTTCCAAAAAGAACAAAACACTACAAGAAACTTATACGAAACTATAAACCTTGCAAATAAATACGGTTCTACAAAAGCTTTAGTTGAATCAGGACTTGTTAAAGACGGATTTATCAAAGCGTGTGTAGAGTGCAATGTACCATTTGTACTTTCAGGCACAATTAGAGACAGATTAGGTCTTCCTGAGACAATAAACAATGTTTACCAAGCACAAAATGAAATGCGTAAACACGCAAGAAAGACTTCAACAATTATTATGATGTCTGCAATTCTGTTTACAATTGCAACAGGTAACATGACTCCTTCATACAATGTATTTGACGGAGAAGTAAGACCTGTTTACATGTACACAATAGACATTCAGGAATTCGCTGTAAACAAGCTTTCAGATAGAGGAACTGTAACAGCTGTATCAATGGTAACTAACGCTCAAGACTTTATTAGAAACGTAGATCGAGCATTAAATAAATAAGTTAACACTTAGGAGGCAAAATGAAAAAAATAGTATTGGCACTTGGAGGTAATGCGTTAGGCAATACTCCCGACGAACAAAAAGCCGCAGTAAAAATCACTGCAAAATCAATAGTAGATTTAGTAGCACAAGGCAATAAAGTTATAATTTCACACGGCAACGGACCTCAAGTAGGTATGATAAATCTTGCAATGGACGAAGCTTCAAAATCAGAAGCAAAGACTCCAAAAATGCCTTTCCCCGAATGTGGAGCAATGAGCCAAGGCTACATCGGATACCACCTTCAAAATGCAATTGCAAATGAATTAAAAGCAAGAGGCATGAATGAAACTTGCGCATCAATTGTGACACAAGTTGTTGTAGACAAAAACGACCCTGCATTTGAAAACCCGACTAAGCCAATCGGATCCTTCTACACAAAAGAAGAAGCTGATGAAATGCTTAAAAAAGGCTTTGCATTTAAAGAAGACGCAGGCAGAGGATACAGAAGAGTAGTTCCATCACCGAAGCCGGTTGATATAGTTGAAAAGAAAGCTATTGAAACTCTATACAACGAAGGCGTTATAGTAATAGCTGCAGGCGGCGGCGGAATCCCTGTAGTTAAAGAAGAAACTTATGTAGGAGTTCCTGCAGTTATAGACAAAGACTTCTCAACAGCAAAACTTGCTGAGCTTACTGATGCCGATGTACTGATTATTCTTACAGCAGTTGAAAAAGTTGCAATTAAATTCGGCACACCTGAACAAGAATGGCTAAGCGAAATGTCAGTTGAAAAAGCTAAAGAATATTTAGAAGCAAAAGAATTTGCAGAAGGATCAATGAAGCCGAAGGTAGAAGCCGCTTTAGGATTTGTTGAGTCAAAGAAGGGCAGAAGTGCACTTATCACTTCTCTTGAAAAAGCATTTGACGGGCTGGCAGGAAAGACCGGTACCTGGATAAAATAATTTTAAAAATATTGAATTTGTGATAGTATCTATTTATGAAAATTTTAATAATAGATGCTCAGGGCGGAGGCCTTGGCAGAGAACTGATTCAAAATTTAAAAACAAAATTCCAAGGCATAGAACTCATTGCCGTAGGCACTAACAGCATGGCAACCTCAAATATGATTAAGGCAGGCGCAAAATTCGGCGCCACCGGCGAGAACGCCGTTATAGTAAACTCAAAGACAGCGGATTTAATCTTAGGTCCTGTGGGAATACTTTTTGCAAACTCCATGCTTGGTGAGATTACTCCCAAGATGGCGGAAGCTGTCAATATAAGCGGTGCCAAAAAAATCCTCATTCCCTTCTTCCACGATGACAATATTATTGTGGGCATAGAAGATTATTCAATGAAAAATCTCATTAAACTTGCAATGGATGAGGTAGAAAAATTTTATAAGAATGCATGAAGCAATAAGACACAGAAGTGTCAATACTGTAGAATACCAAGAAGGTATGTAGGTCATAGGACTTGCATACCTTTTTTTATGAAAGGAAGAAAAATGGATTTAAAAGAGTTTTTTGAAAAAAACAAGAAGGTGGCTCTGGCATTTTCAGGAGGCGTCGACTCATCCTACCTTCTTTACTACGCTTTGAAAAGCGGAGCGGAAGTTAAAGCTTACTATGTGAAGAGCGACTTTCAGCCTGAGTTTGAATTTAAAGACGCAAAAAAAATGGCTGAAGATTTAAAAGCTGATTTAAAAGTCATCTATGTAGATGTATTACAAAAGGAGAAAATTAAAGAGAATCCTTGGAACAGATGCTACTTTTGTAAAGAAACTATATTCTCGACAATTTTAAGAGAGGCAAAGGCGGACGGGTTTCAAGTTTTACTTGACGGCACAAATGCCTCGGACAGTTTTGAAGACAGACCGGGGATGAAGGCGAAGGAGGAGCTTAAAGTTCTTTCGCCACTATACATGGCGGGCCTTACGAAATCTGATGTGAGAAGGCTCTCTAAAGAGGCGGGCCTTTTCACTTGGGACAAGCCATCATATTCATGTCTTGCCACTCGAATAAAGGAAGATATGGAGATAACAATAGAGGATTTAAAAGCCACGGAAGATGCTGAGGACTTTTTGTTCGGTTTAGGATTTAAAGACTTTAGAGTGAGAAGAATAGAATCAGGCGCAAAGCTTCAAGTTAAAGCACCTGATTTTGAAAAAGTTTTTAAGCACAGAGAAGAGATACTCAATAAATTACAACCACACTATGGAGAAGTTTTACTTGATTTAAAGGAGAGGCAATGAACAGAGATATTAAAAATATATTGGAAGGCGTGAAATCCGGAACTGTTTCTGTAGAAGATGCGGCCTTGGAACTCAAGATGAAGCCTTTTGAAGACATAGGCTATGCCAATGTGGACTTACATCGCAAGGTAAGACAAGGGGCGGCGGAAGTAATTTACGGCTCGGGCAAAACTCCTGAGCAAATCATAGGCATTATTGACGTGCTTTTAAAAAATACGGACGACACAATTTTAGTTACGCGAATAGACGAAGATAAGGCAAAAATAATACAAGAGCATCACCAAATGAGGTATGACAAAGTGTCTCGAATAGGTATTTGCGGCGAAATTAAAAAACCTGACGGCATAGGCACAATTGTCATTGCAACGGGAGGCACAAGTGACATACCTGTTGCGGAAGAAGCAGCTCTTACGGCAGAGGTTCTTAAAAACGATGTCTTAAGACTTTACGACGTAGGTGTTGCGGGACTTCACAGACTTCTTTCTCACAAGGAAGAACTCATGAGAGCAAGTGTAGTAATAGCCGTGGCAGGTATGGAAGGCGCCCTTGCAAGTGTAATAGGCGGCCTTGTTGACTGTCCTGTAATAGCGGTGCCTACAAGTATAGGATACGGCGCGGCCTTTAACGGCGTTGCGGCGCTTTTGTCAATGCTTAACTCCTGTGCCAGCGGAGTTAGTGTAGTAAATATTGACAACGGCTTTGGAGCCGGCTATATGGCAAGTATGATTAATCACATGGAGGTGAAAAAATGAAAGATCTCTATTTTGATTTAAAAATGGGAGCCGCAGGGGACATGATGGCGGCAGGTCTTTTGGAACTCTTTGACAACGCATGCGAAGTAGTTAAGGAGTTAAACGGCTTAAATATTCCCGGGGTGGAATTTGTTTTACAAGACAGTTTTAAGTGCGGCATAAAGGGAAGCTCTCTTATTGTGAATGTAAATGGAGAAGTGGAAGGGGACCACGACCACCATCATGATCACGACCATGACCACCATCACACACATGTGCACAGAAATTTAAAAGACATTGAAGAAATTGTCTTAAAGACCAACTTGTCAACTTCGGCAAAAGAAGATGTAATGAAGGTCTACAAACTAATTGCCGTGGCGGAAAGTATTTCTCACAACGTAGGAGTTACGGAAATTCACTTCCACGAAGTGGGAATGATGGATGCAATTGCAGATATAAGTGCTGTATGTTACTTAATTGAAAAGTTAAATCCGAGGAAGATTTACGCGTCAAAAGTAAACTTAGGCTCAGGAACCGTAAGATGTGCACACGGAATTTTGCCCGTACCTGCACCGGCAACGGCATATATTTTAAAAGACGTGCCTGTTTACCAAGGCACAATTGAAAGCGAACTTACAACTCCCACGGGAGCGGCTCTTTTAAAACACTTTGTAGATGAATTTATCCAAATGCCCACTATGAAAATAGAAAAAATCGGATACGGCATGGGCAAGAAAGACTTTGAAGTTGCAAATGCTCTTCGTGTCTTTGCAGGAGAAACGGAAAACAAAAAAGATGTAATCTACGAGCTTTCATGTAATGTAGACGACATGTGCGGAGAGGAAATAAGCTACGCCATGGACATGCTCTTTAAAGGCGGTGCAAGAGAAGTTTATACAGTGCCAATCGGCATGAAAAAATCTCGCCCCGGCCATTTAATAAGAGTTATGTGCACAGAAGATTACAGAAAGAAAATGGTGGAACTCATTTTTAAATACACTACAACCATAGGCATTAGAGAAGTTGAAACACACAGATATGTCTTAGACAGAAAAATAGAAACTGTTGAGACAAAGTTTGGCGATGTGCGTCTCAAAAAATCTTCAGGTTATGGCGTAGATAGATGTAAGTATGAGTACGAGGATTTGAAACAAATAGCAGACAGAGAAAATCTGAGTATCAATGAAGTAAAAAAATTAATAGAGGGATGATATGAAGAAGAAATTAATAAACATATTACTATTTATTACAGTAATAGCAATGATGACATCTTGCGGCAACAAACCTGCTCCTGCTGAAGGCGGAAAAGAAGCGGCTGCACCTGCAGAACACAACAAAGATGAAATTGTACTTGCAATAGGTACGGAACCTGAAAAAGGATGGGACCCTATTAAAGGTTCAGGCCACTACGGCACGGCAGTATTCCAAACAGCTCTTTACAAGAGGGACATTGACCTTACAATAAAGCCTGACTTGGCAAAGGAATATGAACTGTCGGAAGACAAGTGCACTTACACAGTAAAGTTAAGAGATGACGTTAAGTGGTCCGACGGCGAAGACTTTACGGCAGATGACGTAGTATTTACATACAACAAGGCAAAGGAAGAGGGAACTCCCGGAGTTAACCTTACAAGACTTGTAGATGCGGAAAAAGTTGATGACTACACTGTAAATATTGTCCTTGACCAACCGGACATTTCATTTTTAAGTTCAATGTGCTCACTTTCCATAGTACCGGAGCACGCATACAACGACGACTACGGCAAGAACCCCATAGGCACGGGACCCTTTAAATTAGTTGAATGGAAAGAAAAAGAACAAATGATAGTAGAGCCAAACGAATACTATTACGGCGAGCCAATTCACTTTAAAAAAGTCACATTTTTATTCTTCAACGACCCTGCAGCTCAACTTGCAGCGGCAAAGACAGGGGCAATTGACATTTGTAAGATTCCTTACACGGCAAGTGACATAAATGTAGAAGGATTTAAGACAGTATCACTACCCACAATAGACAACCGCGGCGTATCAATGCCTGTAGTAAAAAATGAAGGCCTTGTAACAGGAGAAGACACAATTTCACCTAATAGCCCTATAGGTAACGACGTAACTTCGGACATCGCTATAAGAAAAGCTCTTAACATTGCAATGGACAGACAGGAAATAATCGACACGGTTCTTAACGGCCAAGGTACAAAGGCAACTTCAGTTGCAGACGGTATGCCGTGGTACAACGAAGAAACAAGAAATATACCTGACGGCGACGTTGAAGGCGCAAAGAAAATTTTAGACGAAGCAGGATGGGTACCGGGAGCTGACGGCATAAGAGAAAAAGACGGCTTAAAGGCTGAATTTAATCTTCTATATTCATACAAGGACAGAGAAAACATTGCAATATACTTTGCAGAAAAAGCAAAAGAAATAGGCGTTCAAGTTAACTTACAATACGGCGACTGGGACTATGTTACCCCCAAGATGTATTCTGAAGCGGTACTTTTCGGATGGGGAGGATATGACCCACTTGAAATGTACTACAACTACTCAAGCAAGTTTAAAGGACACGAATACTACAACGCCAACCTATATGGCAACGAAAAAGTAGATGAATATTTTGAAAAAGGTCTATCGGCAACGACTCAGGAAGAACTTTACAAAGATTTTCAACTTGCACAATGGGACGGCACAACAGGACTTTCATGGATGGGAGACTGCCCGTGGATTTGGCTTGTAAATGAAAACCACCTTTACTTGGTAAGAGAAGGACTTGAAATAGGAGAACAAAAAATTCAACCTCACGGCAACGGATGGCCAATGCTTGACACTATATCAAACTGGGAATGGAAATAAATGAAGAGAATAATGAAACAGGTGCTGCTTTTTGCAGCCCTGATCATTTTTGTATCTTTCTTCTCATTTTTATTAATAGAGCTATCTCCAATTGATCCTATAAACGCATTTGCAAGGAGTAACGCCATAGGCATGACTCCCGAGATCAGAGCGAAGCTCATAGAGAAGTGGGGACTGGATCAACCCTTCCTCACAAGATACATTTTATGGTTTAAAAATTTCATAAGAGGCGACTTGGGAGTATCTACAATTTATGACAGACCTGTTATAGAAATTATTAAAAGAGGCTTCAGCTCCTCAATAAGGCTCATGGCACTTGCATGGGTATTACAAGGTATTGTTGGAATTACCTTGGGCATTGTATCAGGCTCAAATGTAGGCACGATAAAAGATAAGATTATAAAAGTTTATGCACTTGTCTTTGCCGCGACACCTACTTTTTGGGTGGGCATGGTCTTAATAATGTTTTTTTCCATTAAATTGGGCTGGCTTCCCTCATCAATGGGCACTCCCATAGGAGTGGAGTCGCAGTTTATAAGTACAGCCGACAGATTGAGACACCTGCTCCTTCCATGTCTTACCTTGGTACTTGTAGGAGTGTCCAACTTAATCCTTCACACAAGGACAAAGGTTGAAGACATATTAAACTCCGACTATGTACTTTACGGCAAGGCAAAGGGTATTCCCATGAACAAAATCACATACAAGTACGCATTTAAAAATATTATTTTGCCAGGTATTACAATTCAGTTCACATACTTCAGTGAGCTCTTCTCAGGTACCGTCTTGGTAGAAAATCTGTTTAACTATCCGGGCCTCGGCAACCTTACAGTACAGTCGGGCCTTAGAGGAGATATACCTTTGCTCTTAGGCTTGGTACTTTTTTCAACGGTATTTGTATACTTGGGCAACAGAGTTTGCGACGGACTTTATTTAATTATTGATCCTCGAGGAAGAGGTGGAAAATGAAGATAAAAAAAGATATTTACACCGGCGAGGTAAAATTAAATAAATTTACGGAAGTAGAGACGGACTTCAGTGCACGTTTTAAATCCATGATTATAATCTGCCTTTGTATGATAGCCGTACTATATGTCTTTATACACGGCAGCATGATCACAAGCGCAGACCTTAAAGCCGACTTTACAAATAAACTTGCCTCGCCCTCATCGGCACACATTTTCGGTACCGATGATGTAGGAAGGGACATGTACCTTAGAACGATAAAAGGCCTTAGCAACTCAATACTGGTAGGATTTGCCGCAAGTGCAGCCTCACTTGTAATAGTGCTTATACTTTCAATTTTGCTCGTAGTGTTCGGCGAAAAAGTAGACACATTTATTAACTGGCTCATAGACGTCTTCCTCTCCGTGCCCCACATGGTATTTTTAATAATAATTGCCGTCATGGTGGGAAGAGGAGCGAAGGGTATAGTAATAGGCCTTGCCCTTACGCACTGGACATCCCTTACAAGGGTAATACGCGGCGAAATAATAGAACTTAAAAAAGAAAACTTTATAAGCGTTTCGACACAACTTGGTAAAAGCAAATTTTATATCGCCATACATCATATAATCCCTGCAATTTTGCCCCAAATAATAATAGGCGTAATACTTTTATTCCCACATGCCATATTACACGAAGCAGGTATCAGCTTCTTGGGATTCGGATTCGATCTTCAAACACCATCCATAGGAGTGATACTATCCGACTCAATGAAGTACATAGTACAGGGCTATTGGCACTTGGCATTTTTCCCCGGGGTGTTGTTGGTACTTTTTGTATTGGCAATAAACGCCCTTGGGGAAAATCTGAAGCGCATATACGACCCCTCCTCTTATCACAGGTGATGTTATGAATATTTTGGAAATAAAAAATTTAAACGTATCCTTTAAACAATATATGAAAGGTTTAAAGCGAAGAGAAGTACAAGTTGTTCACGACTTAAACTTGGAAGTAAGAGAGAATGAAATATTTGCAATCTTCGGAGCAAGCGGCTCGGGCAAAAGTATATTGGCACACGCAGTTTTAAAACTCTTGCCATATAACGCAAAAGTCACGGGAGAAATTTTATACAAGGATCGAGAGATAACGGACAAAAATATTGAATCTCTAAGAGGCGACCACATTTGGCTCATACCTCAGACAGTAAACTCTCTCAATCCCTTATCAAAGATAAAAGACCAGACGAGGATAAATCTGTCCAAGGACAAGTACGCCTTGCAGGAAAAAGTGTACAGGGATTTCGGCCTTGATAAAAATGTGTTGGAACTCTATCCCCACGAGCTGTCGGGAGGCATGGCAAGAAGAGTACTTGTGGTCGACGCCATCTTAAGTGATGCCGATCTTTTAATCGCGGACGAACCCACGCCCGGCATGGACAAAAAGTCAACAGACGAAATAATAGACATGTTTAAGGCAAAAAAAGAATCAGGCAAGACCATAGTCTTAATCACACACGACATGGAAATGGCACTTAAGTGTGCAGACAGAATCGGAATATTTTACGACGGAACAATAATCGAAGTCTTTGACACGAAGAAATTTTTACAAGGTGAAGACGTCCTTACAAATACCTATGCCAAAATTCTCATAAGAGCAATGCCGGAAAGAGAATTTAAAGCCCCCACATTGGAAGAAATGGAGGAGCTATGATAGAAGTAAAAAACCTTTCATTTTCATACAATGACAAAGAGACAATCTTAAAAGATGTAAGCCTCATGGTAAACCCCGGAGAAATTGTGGCATTAATAGCGCCCTCAGGCTACGGCAAAACCACCTTGGGAAAAATCATATCGGGATATTTAAAGCCTGACGAAGGAGAAGTCACAGTAGATGGAAAGGATATAATGGAGTACGAAGGCTTTAAGCCGGTGCAGTTAGTCCACCAACATCCGGAGAAGAGCATCGACCCCAAGTGGAAAGTGAGAAAAATTTTAAACGAAGGCTGGCAAGTAAATGAAGACGTAAAGACAAAGTTCGGCATCAAAGAATTTTGGCTTGAAAAATTCCCCCAAGAATTATCAGGAGGCGAGCTGCAAAGAATATGTCTTGCCAGAGCAATGAGCGACAAGTGCAAGTACCTTGTGGCAGACGAAATCACAACAATGGTGGACTCAATCACACAGGTGCAGCTAAGTGAAGTCCTCCTTCACTTTGTAAGGGAACACGGAGTAGGAGTCCTATTCATATCTCACAACGTAAAACTCTTGGAGAGAATAGCGGACCGAACAATAGACTTAAGAGAAATAAACAAAAGATAAGGGCTTCGGCCTTTATTTTTTTATAATAAAAATTTTAA
>CABTXP010000028.1 GCA_902488815.1 uncultured Eubacteriales bacterium
CAAACATCATATGAAGATACAACAAATAATGGAACATGGACATTCGCTTCATGGGATGCAGATTCAAAAACAATAGAAGGTGCTGATGTAAAATTCATAGGAACATGGACATTTACTCCAAAAGCACCGGAAACAAAATATAGAGTAACATATGAATTTAAGAGCGGAACAGCAGAAAAAGATTTACCGGAAGCAATCAATGGTTACAAACCAACAGATAATAATGAATATGCTGATGGAGCAACGGTAACTGCTAAACAACCAACAAAAACAACATATGAAGATACTGATAATAATGGCACATGGACATTCACTTCATGGGATGCAGATTCAAAGACAATAAACAAAGACGATGTTACGTTTACAGGAACTTGGACCTTTGCCAAAAAAGAAGATCCGACTCCGACTGAAAAAGTCATTACTAAATATGTAGATGAGAATGGAAATAATATTATTCCTCCTAAGGAAGGCGAGAATCCGAAGGAATTTATTCCGGGATATGAGTTTGTAAAGACTACTATAAGTGAGAACGACAACGGCAAGACTATTACTCACCATTACAAGAAGATAGAAGGCGGAATTCCTCCTATTGATTTTAACAACATAATAATATTTAAGAAGAGCGAACCTGTTTCCGACGACAGTCTTTTGAACAAATACGATCACAAGGCTTATATGTTCGGATATCCGGACTGGACTTTCCGTCCTGAAAGAAATATGACGAGAGCGGAAGCTACCGCAATGTTTGCAAGACTTCTTAAGAATTATCCCAAGACTTTTGTTAAATACAATTTGCCCTACAGCGACGTGTTTGAAGATGACTGGTACTATCTTGCAGTCGGTTTTATGACAGAAAAGAATATCATCACAGGATATGAAGACGGCACATTCAGACCCAACAGTCCTATTACAAGAGCCGAATTTGCTACAATGGCATCAAAATTTGATTCCTTGGCAAAGGGCGGCGGCAAATCTTTTGTAGACGTGGACGATAGTCACTGGGCATTTATGTATATTAATTCAGCTTTTAAGCGCGGTTGGGTAACAGGTTATGAAGACGGTACTTTCAAACCTGAGAGAAACATCAGCAGAGCGGAAGTTGTGACTATTACAAATAAAATGTTGGACAGATATTGCGACAAAGAGTTTGTAATTAATCACAGAGACTTGTTAATTAAGTTCACGGACTTGGAGGAAAGTCACTGGGCATACTTTAACATTATGGAATCAACTCACGGCCACGACTACACAAGACGCGGCAATGGAATAGACGAATGGTGGCACAGACTTAACGGCGAAGAATTCCGCTTCGTCGTTGTCGGCCGCAAGTAATAGTGAGTAAGAAAGGATGATGAGATGAAAAAAATATGTATTTTACTCGCCCTGATTATGGTATTGGGGATACTGCCTTTAAATGTTTTTGCAGAACCTGCACCGAATGTAACCTTAGTTGGACAATGGATTGAGGATTCAAGCAAAAAAGAAGACACACCAAAACATTACAATTTAGATGATAAAATTGGACCTCCTTTGTATAATAGTGGGTTGTTGAGAGGCCTTGCTAAGCAATTTTTAGGTTGGTCAGATAAGGCACCTATAGGTAACGGCAAATTGGCTGACGGTGCAAAATTGTTTTCGCCTGAAGATGAAATTTCAGCTGTCTTCGGAAGTTCAATACCTGATAATGCGAAAATTTATGCAGTTTATTACGAAATAAATAACCCTTACGGAGACCCATTTCCGCAAGATCCTTTTTCACTAATAGCTTTAGGCGGAGTGTTAGATAATTTAAAAGATAGGGTTAATAAAAATTCATTAAGTATAAATGAAAATGTATCTCCTGATGAAGTATTAAAAAATACTAATAATGTTTCTTCAGACGACGTTATAGTTGATCAATATGTTAAGAAAAATGATATTGATGATATCAATGAAGTTGTATTAGAATCTGAATTTCAAATGGATTGGGTTGTAGCCATGCTTGCTTACAGAAATAAAGCGGGCAGCAATGCCATTAGACCAATTTTGAGCTATGACTATAACACAAGGTATAAAGAGAATAATTTTCCAATTAAAGACAAAAAGGAAGCAGGCTACACTTACGTAGATTTAAATATGGATTTTGGAACAGATGAGGGATTAGTAATTCCTGCGAATCTATTTTTAGAATTCAAGAGCTATGCTTGGAGACCTCTCTATGCATTTGGAATAAAAGATGACAATACAAAAGATGTATTAAATATATTAGATTTGGCAGGAGAATCAAAAGGAAATGAACCTGACGCATTCAAAGATTTAGTAAGCGGAGAAAAACCTGAGACTGCTTTTGGGGTAGAGACAAAAGGATATAGAAAAATTACCATTAGAGTTGTTTTAAGAGAATGGAATAACCGCAATGACAACGATGGTTTTAACGGTGAAAGAATTCCTGAAAGTAAAATCCCAAAGGGACCAGAAGGAACTATTGCAAGTGAAATAGTATCAAATATGACTTTAAATGTATTGGGCTCAAAAGAAAGCATAAAACCTGAAAATATTGTGAAAATTACAGACAAAAAAGCTAAGGAACTTGCTGATGGGAATGCACAAGATAACATAAAAATTACAGGTTCTATTGAGGGACATGTTTTTGCATCAGCGGGATCGGTTTCAGCATTTGGTCATACAGTTCCTTTAGTTCAAGATGTTGAAATTAAAAAACACGACATAAAAGAACCTGTAAAACTTTCTTACGTTCACAAAAAAGAAGAGCCGACTCCTGAACCTACTCCCGAAAAGCCGAAGGACGAAGGTCAAATTATTTTCTTTGCTAAGCCTAAGTCTGAAGAGAAAAAGGTTGAAAAGTTTAATCACATTGCCTACATTGAAGGCTACGAAGATAACACCGTAAGAGCAAACGGCAAGCTGACACGTGCGGAAGCTGCTGCCATGGTTACAAGACTTGCGGAGCTTGATCTTTCCAACAAAGCGAAGGCTGATTACAAAGACTTGGAAGACAATGCTTGGTACTTGCCATACATTAATGCGGCTTTAAAAGCAGGTATGCTTGATGGGGAAGATGGCAACTTGAGACCTAATGACAACATTACGAGAGCCGAGTTTGCAAAGATGCTTGCCGCAATCGACAAGGACAACAACTATGTTTCAGAATTTAAAGACATAGTGGGCCACAAGTATGAAAAAGAAATCAACAAAATCACAGGCAACAAGAGAGTAGAAGGATACGAAGACGGCACATTCAGACCGGACGGATACCTGACAAGAGCTGAAGCTGCCTCTTTCTTAAACAGAATGTTTGACAGAGTTGCTGATGATGTAGCAATTAAAGGTTTTGAAAATATTATAATTCATTTCAATGACTTAAATGTAGGAGACTGGTACTACTACGAAATTGTTGAAGCTTCTAATACACACGAGTTGTTTAGACGTGGCGGCATAGATAAGTTTGACAGAGCTTATGAAGAATGGGTCAATGTCTTTAATACAAAAGTTAGATAATATAAAGAACGGCATTACACATGCCGTTTTTTTGTTTGGAAAATTCTTATTAAATAAATTTGTTAACACTATCTTAAAAGACAATGTTTTCACTGATAGAGCATAAATTATTTTGTAAAAATTTTTAAAAATTAAATAATATTTTTATTTCAAAAAATTATTAATTGCAGGGGATAGTATTTGTTGCATTTACTTAAACAGCGACTACCTACCATAGGCATAAGGAATGAGTTTGTTAAAGGAATAACCTGCTTAGAAGTAATATTGTTAGGATAATATATTTTGTGTGACAAAAAAATTTAAAGTTATGATAAATAACTGTTATCAATTGAATAAAATAAATTTTGATGTGTAAATAATAAAAAATGGTGAAGGTTTAATTAAGTGAAACATTGAACAAAGATAAGTATTTGTGTAAAGGGAAAGTAAAGAGATGGAGCTGTTATATTTAACAACATATTAAAAATTGAGGGGTATGACAGAGGATAAGAGTTAAAAATTTACAAAAAAAAATGGTCGGGATGAGAGGATTTGAACCTCCGGCCCCATGCACCCCATACATGTGCGCTACCGAGCTGCGCTACATCCCGAAACTGGAAATATCTTAACACATATTTTAAATTACTGCAACGTTATTTAATTTTTAAGAATTTTATACCTTATTAACTATATTTCAATTTAATAATTAATGGGAAAACATTTTTTATGCTAAACTTGTTAATTATGCAGAAAATAGGCAAAATTTAACGGGAAAATTTAAAAAAATGTGGTTAAAATTTTTATATTGTGATATATATACATTAGGTGCTACTTTAATTGAGTAGCAAAGTTAATGTAAGATAATGAAATGTCTAAAAGGAGGAATTTAGAATGGAAAATGATTTTAACATATTCGATCAATATTTAGAATCACAAAAGAAGCTAATGGATATGTGGAGCCAAATGGCACAAAACTACGGACAAAACTTTAACAACCCGTTACTCCAAAACCCGGCAGAACAATATCAAAAGTTCTTTTCACAAATGATGGGAAGTAATCCCTTCCAAGGCTACTACGGAAGCCCGATGGAAGTTGTCGGAAAGTTGGGACAAGGCTCTGAAGTTTACTACAACATTTATAAATTGTGGACAGAAATTTATTCAAAGAATATAGAACCTAACCAAGAAAATTTTGAAAAGTTGGCAGAAGATGTAAAGGCTCAAAGTCTTAATCTTTTAAATTCATATGTAATGCCTTATCTACCTGAAAATCTTCAAAACACTGTAAATGAATCATTGAATATGAACAATACATTTGTAAACACAATGCAAACTATTTACGGTCCTTGGGCGGAATCTGTTATTGAACTTTCAGATGCTTTTATGAAAGGCGCTTTTAAAGATCCTGAAGGATTCTTGGAATATTTTAACAAATGGAGAGTCAACTACGACAAGACCTTTAACAAATTCCTTCAAATGCCTCAAATGGGTATCCAAAGAAACGAACAAGCTCAAATTTTAGAAGCTACTGACAAATATATTAAGTTCATGGTTTACTTTACTCAATTTATGGTAAGAATGAACGATATATTAAAATCAACTACAAACGAAGTTATTGAAAAGAGTTTTGAAGACTTGAAGAAGGGTGAACAACCTAAGACGTTCGATGAATTCTACAAATTCTTTAAAAAGACTATCAGCGCAAAATTTGATGAAATTTTCTTAACAGGTGAATTCTCAACTTTATTAGCTACTTTTACAAACTCATTACTTGATTTGAAAATTGCAACTGACAAAGTAGTTGAGTCTCAACTAAAGATGTTGCCGATTCCGGTAAAGAGCGATATGGACAGCTTATATAAAACTGTTTATGAACTTAAAAAAGAAGTTCGTGCTATGCAAAAACAAATTGCAAAAATGGAATCCGAATCTCAAAAACCAAAGGAAACTAAATAATCTAAGGAGGGGTTATAAGTGGAAAATATGTTTGGAATAAAGCCTGAATCAGCACTACAAAAGATGATCGGCTCACAAGAAAAGATGCTTCACGGCATTGAAACTTTGATGAATATAGATTACGAAAAGGATATGGCTTCAACACCTAAGGAATTAGTGTTTGAACAAGATAAGATGAAACTTTATCACTATGTTCCGAAGGCAAAGAAGTTAAACAAGACTCCATTACTTGTTACTTATGCTTTAGTTAATAAACAATACATGATGGATATTCAACCTGGCAAAAGTGTTATAGAAAAACTTTTGGAAGGCGGACAAGATATTTATATCATTGACTGGGGATATCCTACAGCTGAAGATAAATACTTGACTATGGAAGATTACATCAACGGATACATTGACACTTGCGTTGATGTAATTAGAGAAAGAAATAAAGTTAATAAGATTAACTTACTTGGAATTTGCCAAGGCGGTGTGTTCTCATTTATCTACACAGCTCTACACCAAGAAAAAATTAAAAACTTGGTAAGTATGGTTACTCCTATGGACTTCCATTGCCACGATATTACATTGTTTAAATGGGGTTCAGACTTAAATCCTGCAAAAATGGTACAAGCTTTCGGCAATGTTCCGGGAGAATTTATGAACGCCGGATTTGTTTTGTTAAAACCATTTGACTTGTTAGTTGACAAGTATGTAAGTATCTTGGACATTATGGATGACGAAGAAGCTTTGGGCAACTTCCTAAGAATGGAACACTGGATATTCGACTCACCGGATCAAGCAGGTGCTTGCTTCCAACAATTCGTTCAAAATATGTTTGTTGAAAATAACCTATACAAAGGTAAATTCTATCTTGGCGGAGAACTTGTAGACCTTAAAAAGGTTACTTGCCCGACAATTGTACTTTTAGGTACAAAGGACAACCAAGTACCTCCGAACTCAACAAGAGTTATACCTGATGTAATCGGATCAAAAGACGTTGAATTACATGAAATTGAAACAGGTCACATCGGATTGTTCGTAGGCGGAAAGAGCCAAAGAGAAGTAGCTCCGAAAATTAACGAATTCCTTACAAAGAGAGACAAATAAATATAAAATTAAAACGACTTCTGCGGAGGTCGTTTTTTTATGCAATTTTATTTGTTGAAATTTGAATATAGTGCTCTTGGTTACGTTTGCATTCTAAAAAAATTTTAATTAATAATTTATCGACAATAATATTAGATAATTAAAAATTAATTATTTTTTACTCTCATTTCTTAAAATTAAAACAAAAGTTTATGTATTTATATTAAAACAAATTCGGCTTATATGAATGGAGATATCAATTTTATTGACAATTAATGACACTATTGTATAATAAAAATATAAAAAGCAAAGGAATGTCAAATGAAATTCATAGAATACACAAACATGTTAGAGTACAAATTGCAGACTTATTACAACACTCAAAGAAATTATGAGTTTGACGGCGAGGTCTTTGATTTGAAGGCCACTTATATTGAGAGAAACGAGCAATATATAGCCACTAAGAATACTGTAGTTTGGGATTACGAACAATACCAACACATTTTATTGAAAAGTTTTGAATCAATCGATTTAAAGAAAGTTGAAGATTTTACAAAAGCATTAGTTGATTTTGCTACGCATATTGTAGAACCTTCCGGTTCTCACATGTCTACATTGGTTAGCGGCGTTATATTAACTGATGGAGGTATTACCGAGGAGATTATTAAATATGTACAGAAGTTCAAGTATTATAAGAGCTTCAAATTCGGTCTTAATGGATGGGTGAATATAGCACTTAATCTATTGGATATAAATAATATTCAGAATAGCTACTACAACAAAAAAGGGAAGGAGGACAGTAAGAATTTTATAATTTTATCTGATAGCTAGTTCAAGGAGGAATAATATGTTAGCATTATTAATGGTTGTTGGCGCAATTATTTTATTCGTTATTGCATTCAACACATACGGTACTTATCTTTCAAGATCTTGGGGACTTGATGACACAACTCCAACACCTGCTCACGTTAAAGAAGACGGCGTTGACTTTGTACCTGCACCGGCCCCGGTTCTATTAGGTCACCACTTTTCATCAATAGCAGGCGCAGGCCCGATTAACGGACCTATTATCGCTGCTACTTTTGGATGGGTTCCTGTTTTATTATGGATCATAATCGGTGGTATTTTCTTTGGTGGAGTTCATGACTTCGGTTCATTAACTGCATCAATTAAGCACGAAGGTAAATCAATCGGTACTATTGTAGAAGACTACATGGGACCTACAGGAAAAACTCTTTTCTCAGCATTTGCTTGGTTAACTCTTGTACTTGTAGTTGCAGCATTTACTTCAATTGTTGCTTCAACATTTGCAAAAGCACCGGAAGCTGCATCAGCATCAATTCTATTTATGATTGAAGCTGTTATTTTCGGATATGCTGTATACAGAAAAGGCGCAAAATTAGGACCTGCTACTGTAATAGGTGTTATCGTACTTTTCGCAAGTATTTATGTTGGTACATTAATTCCAATTACACTAAGCGCTACTACTTGGACAATTATCCTTGCAGTTTACATTTTCATAGCAAGTACTGCACCGGTTTGGATTCTTCTTCAACCAAGAGACTATCTAAACTCATTCTTACTATATGCTATGATGATTGGTGCTGTTCTTGGAGTTATTATTGCAAGACCTGAAATTAACTTTGAAGCTTATTCAGGATTTAAACTTGTCAAAGCAAACGGATCAGTACAATTCTTATTCCCGACACTGTTTATTACAGTTGCCTGCGGTGCTATCTCAGGATTCCACTCATTAGTAGGTTCGGGTACAACTTCAAAACAAATTGATAAAGAAAAAGACGCAAAACTTATCGGATACGGCGGTATGCTAATTGAATGTGCACTTGCTGTAGTTGCACTTATCACTGCTGCATACTTAACTAAAGAAGGTTATGCCGACACTATGGCAAACGGTGGACCTACTGTAGTATTTGCTAACGGTGTTGCTGACTTTATGAACAAGTTCGGTATTCCGGTACAAGCAGGTTACAACTTCGTAATCCTTTCAATTTCTGCATTTGCTCTAACTTCACTTGATACTGCAACTAGACTTGCAAGATTTATCTTCCAAGAATTCTTTGAAAAGAATCACGGTGAAGGAAAACAATCACCACTTACAAATATGTGGGTTTCAACAACTATCACTGTAGTTTGCGGTGCAGCACTTGCATTAAAGGGATATCAACTAATTTGGCCTATATTCGGTTCAGCTAACCAATTACTTGCAGCTCTTGCATTACTTGGCGTTGCAACTTGGTTAAAGTGTACAGGAAAGAAATTCGGTATGTTGGTAGTTCCGATTATATTCATGTTTGCAGCTACTCTTACAGCTCTTATTATTGAAACTAAGAACTACTTCGTAGCAGCTCAAACTAATGGTGGAGTTGGTAACTACATCATGACTGTTCTACCAATCGTACTATTTATTTTAGCCATTATATTGGCTGTACTTGGTATTAAGACTTTATCATCAAAAGATGACAGAATCACAAGCCGTAACTAATTGGCAAATAGAAAATCTATTTTAGATTAAATAAAAGACTATGGTTTACTCCATAGTCTTTTTTATATGCCACATAACGTGTCGATATTAAATTAATAAGAATTTCATTTTATTTTTAAGCTTCTTAAGTAGTCTTTTGTTCCTTTTGATATTTTTCTACTTTCAATTGCTTTTTGTATTGCTTTGTTGTGAGTCCATTTATCCATATATTTATCTTCAATAACTTTTACCGCATCATCATATTGCTTAACAAGAGCCTCTTGGAAAAACCAAGCTCGCATCATGTTGACATAGTACTCGTCAGATTTTTTATCCGCAATAATGTAAAGATAATCTTTATTATAATTTTCATCCAAAAATAAATGCATGAGAATTAAAATTCCGTACCTTATTGTATAAGTCTTATCTGATGCTATCCATGCCTTAACTTTATTCGAAACTTCCTTAGGATGATTCTTAAATATTTTAGGCACTTGGCAATCAGATACTGCCCAGTTATCCGCATATGGCAAAAATATATCCAACTCATTTAAAACTTTGTCCAAGTCTTTATAACTTGAAATAATAAGCATATGCAAAATATTTTCCTCATAGTACTTATGTGGAAGAGTAGATAAAAATTTTTCAACACTGACTTCATCGCTTATTATAATTTCTTTAGCAAGCTTCCTTAGAACAGGCATACGAACACCAATAATTGTTTCGCTGTCAACTGTGGGAAGCAAGGTTGAAATAAATTTTTTGTATTTTAAATCTTGATATGAAATTAATTTTTTGTAAATAAAATCTGTTGTCATAACATCACCTCTTGTTATTATAAATGTTTATTGCAAATATAGATTAAAAATGGTACACTAAATAACGATCTGTGAAACAGATATTTTATGCCGGTGTGTCGGAACTGGCAGACGAGACAGACTCAAAATCTGTTATCCGCAAGGGTGTGTGGGTTCGAGTCCCACCACCGGCACCATTTAAGAAGCTGAATTGTAATGATTCAGCTTTTTTTGTTGCCGATATATTTTATTTGGATACTTATTTAAGTTTAGTATAAAACATTCAAAATAATTATTATAATTATAAATGGAATATTATTTATGTGGCCTATTATTTATGTAAAATTTTAGGGTACTATATTTGTAGGAGTGATTAAATGGATACTAAAAAATATTTTGTAAATCCCGGTGAAAAATTAGATCTTTTGGATATACCTACAGTTCCAAGCAAGGGTATTGACAAATCTAAAGTTAAGGATGAACTGTTGCCTGAGAATATGAAAATGATGAAGGAGCTTCAAGAAAAATTATATGCTGAGAACAAAAGGGGACTTGTTATAGTGCTTCAAGCTATGGATGCAGCGGGCAAAGACTCTATGATTAAGCATGCACTTACATCTTTAAATCCTCAAGGCACTCATGTGACAAGTTTTAAATCACCGTCGGAAGAAGAAATGGACAGAGACTATTTGTGGAGAATCTCAAAGGCGCTACCTCGCAGGGGTGAGATTGCGATTTTTAACAGATCTCATTACGAAGACGTATTGGTGACGAGAGTCCATGACCTTATAGAAAATTCTCAGCTGCCGGAAGAACTAAAAAATGATGAAATTTGGGCCGCCAGATATGAGCAGATAAACAATTTTGAAAAGTACTTGTACGAAAATGGTTTCTATTTTCTAAAATTCTTTTTGCATATATCAAAAGAAGAGCAGAGGGAAAGACTTTTAGATAGAGTTAATAGACCTGACAAACATTGGAAGTTTTCTTATTCCGACGTTGAAGAAAGAAAATATTTTGACAAATACATGAAAGTGTATGGAGATGTGCTTAAGAATACATCTAAAAGAGAATCACCATGGTATATTATTCCTTCTGACAAGAAGTGGTACTCAAGATATCTTGTATCGCAAATTATTGTGGAAAAATTACAAAGCTTAGACCCGAAGTATCCTGAGATTTCAGATGAACAGTTAAAATATATTGAAGAGGGAAGAAAACTTTTGCTAAATGAAGACAAATAAAAATCAGCCGACAGGCTGATTTTTTTATCATGTCTTTATTATGCGAGTATATCTTTGTATTTTTCGTCTTTTAATCTTTTACTAGCATACCAGCATGTTGAAGATATTTTTAAATTATTTTCTCTTGCATAATTTACAACTTCATCAACTAATTTACCGGCAATGCCTTGGCCGCCGTACTCTTTATCTACAATTGTGTGGTCGATTTCTATTACATTGTTTCCAAGTTCTTGCCAAGTTATGCGAGCGTAATTATCATTTTTGCTTTCGCCTAAATAAATTATTCCTTTATCTTTTTTAAATTCCATTTATTCACCTTTTACCTTTCTAAATAGTTGATACCCATTTTATTGCGCTTTCAATAATTTCTGCAAATTCAAAATTGCTGTGACTTGTGATATAATAAGAACAGAAAACGTTATCAGGAGGAAATATGAAGGTATATAAGACGGAACAAATTAGAAATTTGGCTTTAGTTGGCCACAGCGGAAGCGGAAAAACCAATTTAACTGAATCAATGTTATTCCAAAGCGGAGTTACTAAAAAAATAGGATCAGTTGCTTCTAAAAATACAGTATCAGACTTTACTAAAGAGGAAATGGACAGAGGTTCATCTATAGGAACTTCAATTATTCCTATTGAGTGGAGAAATTACAAAATTAATATAATAGATACACCCGGATACATGGACTTTATCGGCGAAGCATACAGCGCTCTTAGAGCAAGTGAAGCTGCTCTAATGGTTATTGACGCTACAGCAGGTATCCAAGTAGGTACTGAAAGAATGTGGAAATACACCGAAAAAATCGGCCTTCCAAGGATTATTTTTGTCAACAAAATTGACGGCGAAAATGTAAACTTCAGAAAGCTTATGGAAGACTTAAAGGTTGCATTCGGCAAAAAAGTTATACCTTTCTCAGTGCCTATAGGAATGGGAGATGATTTCGTAGGTGTAACTGACGTTATTTTCCAAAAAGGATTTAAATATGTAAATGGTGAACCTAAGGAAACTGAATTGGATCACGACCAAGTTAAGGCAACTGAAAGAATGTACGAAGAAATCGCGGAAGTTGTTGCTGAATCTGACTTGGATTTAATGGAAAAATACTTTAACGGCGAAAAATTCACTCGTGAAGATTTACTTCGCGGAGTAAAGAGTGCTTTACTTTCAGGCGATGCCGTACCTCTATTGGTAGGTAGTGCTGAAAAGGGAATAGGTATTGATATTCTACTTAACACTTGCATCAACTACATGCCTGCACCGAATGATCCTGAAGCTCATTCAGGTTTCAGATATGAAGACGGAGAAGTTAGACCTATAGACGAAAACGAAAAATTTGCAGCGGCTGTATTTAAGTCGATTACCGACCCATTTGTTGGTAAAATATCCGTGTTTAAAGTTCTCTCAGGTGTACTTAATAAAGACGTTCAACTTTACAACAATTCTCAAGATCAAAACGAAAAACTTGGCGGACTTTTTGTAATGCGCGGCAAGACTCAAATTGAAGTACCTGAACTTCATGCAGGTGATATTGGAGCTACAACTAAACTTCAATTTACTGAAACAGGAGATACTTTAGTTGAAAAAGGATATGAAG
Organism: uncultured Eubacteriales bacterium; assembly: GCA_902488815.1. Taxonomy (GTDB): domain Bacteria; phylum Bacillota; class Clostridia; order Tissierellales; family Peptoniphilaceae; genus KA00134. The sequence continues at coordinate 12,626 of CABTXP010000028.1, forward strand.
TTAAGACTAAACTTATTAAATATCCTACACCTGTTTTATACTACGCAATTGAACCTAAGACAAAGGGCGACGAAGAAAAACTTTCAACTTCTTTGAGACGTTTGAGAGAAGAAGACCCGAGCTTTGTTATAGAAAGAAATCCTGAAACTAAACAACTTACAATTGGCGGACAAGGACAAGTACAATTAGACGTAATACTTGAAAAACTTAAAAATATGTTTGCTGTTGAAATTAACAAAGTTCCATTTATTATTCCATACAGAGAAACTATTAAGTCCACTGCATCTGTACAAGGTAAACACAAGAAACAATCAGGCGGTGCGGGACAATACGGTGATGTTTGGATCAGATTTGAACCTTGCGAAGAAGAATTTGTATTCGATGAAGAAGTATTCGGCGGATCAGTTCCGAAGAACTATTTCCCTGCAGTTGAAAAAGGTATTGTAGAGTCAAAAGAACACGGTGTGCTTGCAGGTTATCCTGTGACCAACTTTAAGGCAGTGCTATATGACGGTTCATACCACGATGTAGACTCGAACGAAATGAGCTTTAAGCTTGCTGCCAACTTGGCATTTAAGAAAGGTATGCAAGAAGCAAATCCTGTACTTTTGGAACCTATTATGAGTGTTGAAGTTTCTATTCCTGATGCTTATCTTGGAGATGTAATGGGTGACATGAACAAGAGACGCGGCAGAATCTTAGGTATGGATCAACAACCTGACGGCACTCAACTTTTAATAGCTGAAGTGCCTCAAGCTGAAATGTTTGAATATTCAATAGACTTAAGAGCCATGACTCAAGGCAGAGGAACATTTACAATGGAATTTGTAAGATATGAAGAAGTTCCGGGACAAATTGCTGAAAAAATTATTGAAGAAGCTAAAAAGTTAAAAGAACAATAATTATATTAAACAGAAGAGAGCTTAGGCTCTCTTTTTTTCTGGAACTTTCTCATATAAAAACTTAAGCGGGCTGTGATATAATTTATTTATGAAGTTAAAAAAAGGCGACATTATAGTAATAATTTTAATAATATGTTCAATTGCAGGTATATTCTTTTTTTCCAATAGAAGGATTGCATCAAACAGCAAGTACATAAGAGTAACTGTAGATGGAAAAGAAGTACAAAAGATACATGTAGACGGAAAGCTTAAAGGTAAGACTATAAAGATTGATACGGAACACGGATACAACTTACTTGAGCTAACGGAACAAGGAATAAAAATAACTGAATCCGATTGTCCTGACAAAATTTGCATACACATGGGCGAGATAAGTGAAGTCAATGATATGATTGTCTGCTTGCCACATAAATTGGTTATAGAAGTAAAGTCGGATAACGAAAATAACGAATTGGATGCGGTGATAAAATGAAGACACGAAAATTTGTTTTACTTTCACTTCTTACAGCTCTTGGACTTGCGGTGGGATTCTTTGAATCATTTATTCCGCTTCCTGTAATGATACCCGGTGCAAGACTGGGACTTGCAAATATTGTCGTCTTAGTCACAATTGTAAGCTTTGGCTATAAAGAAGGTCTGATAGTAGCGATATTAAAGTCCGTGTTACTTGTACTTGTAACGGGCAGTGTGAGCTCATTTATATTTTCTTTTACCGGGACACTTCTTTCATCATTAGGCATGATATTGGCTCACAAGTTTCTTTCCAAGCAGCTTTCTTTAATCGGAATTAGTGAAATCGGATCTTTTTTACACAACTTGGGGCAAGTATTTGCGGCAATGTTTGTACTTAGAAACCCGATGATAATTTCTTATTTTCCGTTTTTGGCGGGTCTTGGACTGTTTACAGGATATTTCGTAGGTATTAGTGCAAATTTTATTTCAAATAATTTAAAGACTGTATTAAAGGGGCAAAGATGAAAAAAGTAATTTTGGCATCAAATTCGCCAAGAAGAAGAGAAATACTGGGAAAATTCATAAATTTTGAGGCGGTAACAGCTGAAGTCAAAGAAGATAATGATTTTTATAAAAGTCCTGAGACCTTGGTTATGGCCCTCGCTTTTGAAAAGGCAAACTCAGTTGCAGCAAAACATGAAGATGCAATTGTAATAGGTGCCGATACCGTTGTAGAAATTGAGGGAGAAATTTTAGGCAAACCTAAATCACGAGAACACGCCAAGAGAATGATGGAAAAACTAAGAGGCAAATCCCACAAAGTTATTACCGGATTTTCAATCATTGATCTTTCCTCTGACAAAAAATACATGGATTATGAAGTCACTGAAGTTGTATTTAAAGATTTAAGTGACGAAGAGATTGAAGCCTATTTAAATAAAGCCGAATACATGGACAAGGCCGGAGCTTACG
>CABTXP010000029.1 GCA_902488815.1 uncultured Eubacteriales bacterium
CTGCTGCTGATACTCCGAATTCTTCTTCCAATCCTTTAACAGCTTCTGCTAATTCCATTACTGTTAAACCTTTAATTTCTTCAATAAGTGCTTGAACTTTTTCTGACATTTTTTTACCTCCTAAATTATGCCGCCATTATGCAGCTTCTGATTCTTTCTTTTCTTGAATAGCTTGCAATACTACTGCAAGTCCTCTGATATTTCCTTGTAGTACATTTACAAGTCCTTGTACCGGTGTATTTAACATGCCCAATAGTTGAGCCACAAGTACTTCCTTCGGCGGTAGTTTTGCAAGTGATTCAATGCCTTTGACATCTAATACTTTGCCGTCTACAAGACCTGCCTTTAATTCAATTGCCGGGTGATCTTTTGCAAATTCCGCAGCAACCTTTGCCGCTGAAACTTCATCACCGTTTGAAAAAGCAATTGCTGAAGGGCCGACTAAAAACTCAGCCATTTCTTCGTGGCCTGATTCGTCGAAAGCTCTTCTCATTAATGTGTTTTTGTAAACTTTATAGTCTACATCCAACTCTCTAAATTTACTTCTAAGTTCCGTAGCTTCTTCAACTGTAAGTCCACTGTAGTTAACTAATACAATGCCCTTTGAATTTTCAATCTTTTCTTTGATTTCAGATACAAGGTCCGCTTTTTGTTGAAGTATTTCGTCTTTCATAATTCACCTCCCGGAAAATAAAAAAAATCTCACGCCGCGTGAGATGAACAATCAAATAAGATTATAAACCTCGGTAGGATTATTAAAGCTTCGCTCCCTACTGTCTGCGGCTAACATACATATATTAATAGGGAAAGCCACCGGTGTCAAGTGTTTTTACGGAAACTTCTCCCGATTTTAATAAAATTTCTCCCCCATCGGTTAATACTTTTAAATATCCCTTCACATCTATGCCGGAAACTATACCCGTGTACTTTTTATTTTCTTCAATAAAATAAACTTCTCTTTCCTTTAACATGTGATACTTTTCAAAATATTTTACAATGTCCTCGCCCCTTGCGTCCTTCAATTCATAGAAAGAATTTAAAATTTCCGCGGCGATTTTGTTTTTGTCTTCATCTGTGAAAATTGTTCCCGCAATTTTTGAAACTTCTTCGGAGAAGTCGCGGGTGTTAATATTTATTCCAATGCCTACGACACACTTTTTGATCTCTCCCGTTTCAATATCAACTCTACCTTCCGTAAGTATACCTGCAACTTTTTTGCCGTGAAGGTAAAGGTCGTTAACCCACTTGAGCTTTAGGTCGTCTTCATACTTAATCAAAACTCTGTGTGCCGCCACCACTGCTCTTATAGTTGTGAGAGTGTCTATGGGATAAAATTTTTTATCTATTACAAAGCTCATATAAAGACCGTCCTTCGGCGACTCAAAAGTTCTGCCAAAGCGACCTCTGCCTTTAAGCTGCAAGTCGGCAAGAGCCGTCTCAAAATTTTTTCTTTCTTCTATGCCTTCTTTAAGGTATGTATTTGTAGAATCAATTTCAAAAAAGGTGTGTATGTCTATGCCCTTTAAGTCCTCTGTCAAATATTCTCTTATGGTTTCTTTACAAAAGATCCGTCCCTCTTCTCTTAAAGCTCTCCTCTTGTCCATTACAACTCCTTGACTAAATTTTGTATTTTTATTATACTATATATTCGATACACATGGAGAGATGTCCGAGAGGTTGAAGGAGCACGCCTGGAAAGCGTGTATAGGAGTAATCTTATCGGGGGTTCGAATCCCCCTCTCTCCGCCAGTATAAAATTTGCCGTGCTAAGTGGGGAATTAGCGGTGCCCTGTACTCTCAATCCGCTACAGTGAGACTGAATTCCCTATCGAGGCCTTAAATTGTATAGCCTGCCCGATGTAAGTAGTGATGAAGGCAGGGCCTTGCGCAATGGAAACTTTCGAACCGTGTCAGGTCTTGACGGAAGCAGCACTAAGAGAGAACTTTCATGTGCCGCAAGCTCCCCCTGCCGGAGCCGGCTGCACCGGTACCGTATATAATTTATTGTCGACATAGGGTGCACGGTTACATATGAGCTTCAATTTTATTGGAGCTCTTTTTTTTATGCTCATAAATCTTACAAAAATGTAATTACTTTAATAAAATTGTAACTATTTGCAACAATTGCCTATGATATAATCATCATGAGGTGTATATGGAACCGTTAATTAAAATCAGAAATTTAAAAAGAATATACAAAATGGGAACTGAAAAAGTCTATGCCTTAAACGGTGTCGACCTTGACATATATCAAGGAGAGATCCTCTGCCTCTTGGGCACATCAGGTAGCGGCAAGAGTACTCTACTTAATATGATTGCAGGTCTTGACAGGCCCACTGAGGGCACGATCCAAATAGGCAATGTAGATTTCACAGGTCTATCCGAGGCAAAGGTGACTCATTTCAGACAGCTCTATGTAGGCTTCGTCTTTCAATCCTACAACCTTATCCCCACACTCTCCGCATTGGACAATGTGGCACTTGGTTTAATCTTTAAAGGCGTGCCTAAAAAGGAAAGAGACAGGCAGTCTATGGAGATTTTGGAAAAAGTAGGCCTTGGAGACAGAGTTCATCACAAGCCAAGCGAGATGAGCGGCGGGCAGCAACAAAGGGTTTCAATTGCAAGAGCCTTTGTGGACAAGCCGCGAATAGTTTTTGCCGACGAGCCCACAGGTAACTTGGACACTAAGACTTCCTTTGAAGTTATGAATTTAATGTGTCAAATGGCAAGGGACTACAACCAGACCCTGATTATCGTAACTCACGACGTGGATACAAGTATTTACGCCGACAGAATTGTAGAGCTTCGAGACGGCAAGATCGTAAGAGAAGAATTAAACGACGCCGAAATTCCGAAAAAAGGACAGGAAAAGAAACCTAAGGCTGAAGAAGAAACTCCGACCGATAAAGTAAGTGATGAAACTTCAGAAGTAACAGAAACTCCGACTGAGGAAGCAAGTGATGAAGCTTCGGAAGTAAAAGAAACTCCATCCGAGGAAATTGAAAATGCCGATGCAGATACTTCGGAAACGATGGTCGGCGAAGTTGAAGATATAGAAGAAGATCGTGAAGAGGAAGGCATTGGAGAGCCACAAGAAGTAATTGAAGAGGCTGAAGCCGAACCTTCCGGGGGGAAAGACGAGGAAAATAATTCCCTTAATATAGATGAAGATAAAAGTGAAAGCGAGGAGAAAAATGAGAACACTGAAGAAAAATAAACTTTTTATTATTTTATTGGCACTGATGTTAATACTGCCTATTGGTCAAGTGTTTGCTACAGGCGGCGGAGCAAATATCAAATTAAATGTAAGACTACTTGACCAAACAATTCAAATGGGAAGAAATCAAGGCCATGATGAAGTTGGCGTAGTAATTGAAAACCCTTCAGAAACAGATATTCAAAATTTAACAGCTCAAGCAAGAATTGAAAATCCTACAACTGTATTTATCCAAGGTGACGGTTTCTTATTTGACGGTCAAGAAGATATAGCTAAAGGTCAGTCTTTTAGAAACGGTAAAATTAAGTTGTACACTAATAACATCAAAGAATCTACTACGGTACCTGTTAATATTGTTTTACGTTACTATGTAAACAATAATCTTATTGAACAATCTGAAACTGTTTATGTACGTGTAGAAGTTGCAAATGCAAAAGACCCGGCAATTGAAATCAGAAAAGTTGACAGCCTATGGCCCACAGGAGTGGAAGCGGGCAAGTCTTTCCAAGTAGGTTTTCAAGTTATTAACACGGGAGAAGCAGTTGCAAAAAACATTAAGGTTAAATTAAAGGGACTTAAAGACGACGGCATTACCCTTGCATCAGGACTTACAACTGCTGACATTACAAGACTTGAACCTAGACAGTCTACATACATCACTTTTAATTTAAAGACAAATAAGACTATTAAACCGGGAAGCTTTATGCTTTCACTTGATTATTCATTTGTAGGAGAGTTTAGCGACACAAGCAAACCTCCCACTACAGGAGAATACGAGTTTACAATTGACGTGTTAAAGTCTTCGGAAGAACCTTCCAACTTGGAATTTCAAGATGTTACATTCCCCACAGGCACAATCCTTAGAAATCAATCAGTTTCCATCGGATTTAACTTGGTAAACACAGGCAAGACTCCCATTAATGACATTAAAGTAACTGCAACAAGTACTGCAACAGACGGCCTTGCATCAAAGAGTATTTCGACAGTTAATACGAAAGTCATTAACCCCAACGCCATGAACTATTACAAGTTCGACTTTATCGTAACACCTTCGGCACAAACTATGAACTACCCCGTTGAGTTAAAGGCCGTTTATACAGATGACGACGGCGTTGAGAGAACTGTAACTCAAAACACGGGAGTTTTTGTAAAGGCACCTAAGGAAGGCACAGGCACGGAAAATTCTTCCACACCTAAGCTTATAATCGAAGAATACTTCTTCTCACCGGATATTATTGAAGCGGGCAAGCCTTTTACAATGCACCTTACAATTTTCAATACAAATGCAAATAAGACAGTTAAAAATATTAAATTGTTTTTGACAAGTGATGCACAGGAAAGAACCGGAGAACAACAAGGTGGCGCCGCTCCTTCATCAGCATCCGTATTTACACCAATTGACTCCTCAAACACATTTTATATTGACTCAATTGCTCCGGGCAAAAGAGTGGACAAGGAAATAACCTTGACTACTGTTCCCGACACTGCTGCAAAGACTTATACAATTGTGGCAAACTTTGAATACGAAGATGCAAAGGCTGAAAAATTTACAGCTACTGAACAAATCGGAGTTCCCGTTGTGCAACAGGCAAAATTAGGTTTGGGAGAAATTTTGGCACAAGGCCCCTATACCGTTGGCATGGAAAGTCCTCTTTCATTGGAATTTTACAACACGGGCAAGGCTACTTTATATAATGTCATGGTTAAGATAACAGGCGACGGATTTACAACTGATACTCCAACTTACTACAAGGGCAACTTCACTCCGGGATCCAGCGACCAGTTCTCATGTAACATTACACCTACGGAAGCGGGACAAAAAAAGGCGACTATCACCTTTACTTACGAAGACTCTACAGGCAACACTCAAGAGAAAAAAGAAGAGTTTGACTTTACAGTTGAAGATATGCCTGAAATGAGCGAAGACGAAATGGCACCGCCGGCGCCTCAAGGACCTTCAAAAGGCGCAATAATCGGTATTATTTCTGCAATAGCGGCAGCAGTTGTTGCGGCAGTTTTAATAATTAAGAAGAGAAAGAACAAGAATAAGGATTTGGAAATCTAATGAAGTTTAAAGATTTAATCGCAATGGCTCTTCGCAATTTAAATGCCAGACGGCTGAGAACTTTTCTGACTGTCTTGGGTGTTGTAATTGGAGCTACATCTATTATCATCATGCTCTCCATAGGTGTGGGATTTAAAAAAATCAACAATGACTTCTTCGCATCTTTAGGAGACCTTACAGTCTTGGACGTGAGAAGCGACATGATTTGGTCTGATGAAATGGAAGAAAATGCGAGAAAAGACAACAAAAAACTTAATACTCAAGCTGTAAACGAAATAAAACAAGTGCCTCATGTAAGTGCCGTTATGGCTCTCTACTCAGGCAATGCAAGTTTAAAAAGCGGAAGACTTGAATCATATGCACAGGTCGTGGCAATTGATCCAAGTGTCATGGATGCCTTCGGCTACAAGGTGCAAAAAGGTAGACTTTTAAATGCAACCGATAAAACCGGCGGCGTTGTCTTGGGCAGCACGGTTGAAAACTTTAACAACTACGAGAGAAGAATTTACGACAAACACGTTGATACTATGAAAAATGTAGTTAACATGGTAAATCTTCACATGGATCGCAGCAACAAAGATGGCGGAATGTACGACGGAGGCTTTGACAGCATGGACGGCGGCATGAACAGCGAACCTAAAGAACTTTCGGAAAAGTTAAAAGTTGTGGGCGTCTTGGAAGATACGGAAGACTGGCAAAAATCTCAAGCTATGATTATGTCCTTTGACTATTTGGAAAAACTTCAAAAGGACATGGAGAAGCTTAACATGGTAAAGCCTCTTAACAAAGTCAAGCTTCAATACGACAACATTAAAGTTAAGGTGGATGATGCCAAAAATGTAGAAGCCGTCAGTGCAGAACTTAAAGACCTGGGCTACAATCCCACAAACTTTTACGCCGACATGCTCAAGCAGTCACAACAACAACTTGTCATTGTGCAGGCAGTCTTCGGAGCAATAGGAGGCATTGCCTTCTTAGTTGCGGCAATAGGTATTACTAACACAATGATTATGAGTATTTACGAAAGAACAAAGGAAATCGGAGTAATGAAAGTAATAGGCGCAAGTATAAAGGACATTCAAAAACTTTTCTTAGTTGAGTCGGGCTTTATAGGATTTATAGGAGGAGCTTTGGGAATTATTCTCTCCATGCTGCTCTCGGTACTGTTTAACACCTTGTCGCGGAGTTACTTTATGAATGAAATGGGAGGCGCAGGCGCAACACTTAACCCGAAAATTTCAGTAATACCCCCATGGCTTATTATTACGGCTCTTGTGTTCTCATCCCTTGTAGGCGTAATCGCAGGATATATACCGGCAAGAAGAGCCATGAAGCTTTCAGCTTTGGAAGCTATTAGAACTGAATAAAAATAATAATACTTGTATGAATAAAGACTTGGGCCTTTCGGCTCAAGTCTTTTTTTGTGAAGAAATAATATCGCGCCGGCCTTCTCCTCCCCGCGTATTCTTATAATAAAAATGCTCCCCCTACTTATAATTTAGCTTTGCAATGGACAAGTACTGTACAGCCTTCAAACTATCCTTGTACCAGACGAAGGAGGGTGCCTGTACCCGAAGAATGAGGGTGAATGTCCCCGACAAACAGGGGACACACCCCGGCTAAAGCCTTGGGAATGTCCCCAATAACCATAAGGATAACTTATGAATAATCATTCCCACCTCTCTTTATTACTGCATAAAAAAATCGACACCGGAAATTTCCGATGTCGATTGTCTTTTAATCTTAGAATCCTTCAGTGTTTCCATAGAAGAAGTATCCAAGCGGTGTGTAATATAAACCTGTAATGTTAGGTTTCATCATGAAAGTATTTACATAGTAGTAAAGCGGTGCTGCGCATACGTCTTCTCCGAATGCTATGTCTTCAGCTTCGTGCATAAGTTTAAATCTTTCTGCAGGATCTGATGTAACTTTTGCTTTTTTGATAATTTCATCAAACTTCGGATTTGAGTATTGCGGGTTGTTGTTTCCGCCGCCGGTTAAGAACATATCCAAGAATGACATAGGATCGTTATAGTCTGCAATCCATCCGTCTCTTGCGATTGAGTAGTTACCGTTCTTTCTTTCAGTTAAGAATACGTTCCATTCTTGGTTTTGAAGTGTAACTTGTACGCCAAGTTGTTCTTGCCACATATTTTGAAGTGCTTCTGCTATAGCTTTATGTGATTCGGATGTGTTATATAGGAATTCAACTACAGGGAATCCTTCTCCGTTTTCAAAGCCTGCTTCTTTTAGAAGTTCTCTTGCTTTTTCGCAGTTTGCTTCATAGTCTTCAGGTTTAACTGAGTAGTAGTCTCCTCCAACAGTTCTGAAGTCAGAACCTTCTGTTGCATCTGCTATACCTGCAGGTACGAATCCTGCTGCCGGTACTTGTCCTGATGCTGTAACTTTTTCAACGATAAAGTTTCTGTCTACTGCAAGTGAGAATGCTTCTCTTACCTTTGGATTGTTAAAGGGTTCAAGTTGGTTGTTAAATGATACGTAGTATGTTCCGATGTACGGTTTAACTTTAAGTTCGCCTGTTGAAAGTAAGTTTGTAGTTTCTTCAGTCGGAACTTGTTCGATAAAGTCTAATTCGCCTGATCTGTAACTTGCATACATAGCGTTAATATCGTCTTGTAAGTGGAAGTTAATCTTAGGTGCTTTAATAGTGGCTGCATCATAGTAGTCGTCTCTCTTTTCCATTAAGATGTTTTGGTTGTGGTTCCATTCAGTCATCTTGTATGGTCCGTTTGAGATGTAAGAATCAGGTGTTGTTGTCCAGTCTTCTTTAGCTACAATATCTTCTCTTACAGGGAATGTTGCAGGGAATGCCATGATTTCTTCAAAGTATGGGCACATTGCTGAAAGTTCAACTTCAAGAGTTTTTTCATCAGGTGCTGAAATCGCTAATTTTTGTTCATCATATCCCTTTACCATGTCTAACATATAGCTGTAGTCAGCTGCTGTTATAGGATCTACAAGTCTGTTCCATGCAAATACGAAGTCTTGTGCTGTAACGGGCTTGCCGTCAGTCCAAGTTATTCCGTCTCTTAAGTGGAAAGTCCATTTTAATCCGTCTTCTGAAGCATCCCAGCTTTCAGCTTGTCCGGGTGCAAGTACTGCATTTCCTTGTCCGTCATCTACCCATTTGATAAGTCCTTCAAATGCGTGATGAAGCATTACTGCGCCGTCTACTGCAGAGTTAATTGCAGGGTCGATAGAGTTAGGTTCTGATGCTATACATACGTCAAGAACGCCGTCTTCTCTACCGGGTTCTTCTGTTGCTTGTGCTTCTTGAGTTTCGCCTTTTTCTTCGCCTTTTTCAGCAGGTGCATCGTTCTTTGCGCCGCCGCAAGCTGTAAGTATCATTGCTAATACTAATAGTAAAGCTAAGAAGCTTATTGATTTCTTTTTCAAAAAAATCTCCCTCCTAAAATAATATTAATAAACCCAACGGGATTTACTACCTAATTAAAGTTCTACGTGGTGACATGCCACAAAGTGTTCTTCTTCCACTTCCAAAAATGCCGGTGCTTTTTCCTTGCAAATGTCCGTTGCCTTTGGACATCTTGTGTGGAATCTGCATCCCTTCGGCGGATTAATTGCTGAAGGTATTTCACCTTCCAATTTTATTCTCTCTTTATTTCTGTTTACTTCCGGATCAGGTACGGGTATTGCAGATAACAGGGTCTTGGTGTAGGGGTGTAAAGGCCTTGAATAAAGTTTTGAGGCATCTACAAGCTCTACCAGATTTCCCAAGTACATTACGCCGATTCTGTCGGATATATGTCTTACAACTGAAAGGTCGTGAGCTATAAAAAGATAAGTAAGTCCCAAGTGAAGTTGCATGTCTTCAAGCATGTTTACGATTTGAGCTTGAATTGATACGTCAAGTGCCGATATAGGTTCGTCACATACGATAAATTCCGGTTCAACTGCAAGGGCTCTTGCAATTCCTATTCTCTGTTGTTGTCCGCCGGAGAATTCGTGGGCGTATCTGTTGGCGTGTTCTTCATTCAGTCCTACAAGGGAAAGAAGTTCGCTTATTCTTTCCTTCCTTTGGTTGCCCTTTTGATATAAGTGGTGAATGTCAAGAGCTTCACCTACTATTTCTCCTACTGTCATACGAGGGTCAAGAGACGCCGACGGGTCTTGGAATATGATTTGCATCTTCCTTCTATAGGGAAGCATACTTACTTTTGTTTTGCTTTCGCTGTCATATATTACTTCGTCGTCGTAAGTTATTTTGCCTGAAGTGGGTTCGTGAAGTCTAAGTATTGTTCTGCCAAGTGTGGTCTTACCGCAACCCGATTCACCTACAAGGCCCAGAGTCTCTCCTCTTTTAATGTATAGAGAAACATCGTCCAAAGCGTGTACGGTTCTTACCTTGCCGAAGCTGCCGCTTACGTCGAAGTGCTTCACAAGGTTTTCAACTACTAACAGTTTTTCCGCCGTCTTTAACTTTTCACGCTTTTGTTCGTGTTCTTTTTCTATTCTCTTCATTTCTTCCAACGTCTTGTCGGAAATTTCTTCTACGAAATCTTTTTCAGTCATTTAATCCACCTGCTCTTTCATTGCAAGAAGCCAACATTTTGCTCTGTGGCCCTCTCCCACTTCCACAACAGGAGGTTCTTTTCTAAGGCATATCTTCATGCAGTGATCACACCTTGTACCGAAGCCGCATCCTTCAGGAGGATTAAGCATATCAACCGGTGAACCTTCTATTGACTGTAGTCTTTCGTATTCTTGGGAGTCTATCCTCGGCATACTCTTTAACAGTCCGTGTGTATAAGGATGTGCCGCTCTGTAGAAAACATCGTCAACTGTACCTTGCTCTACAATTTTTCCCGCATACATTACAGATACACGGTCACAAATTGAAGCTACAACTCCCAAGTTGTGAGTAATAAATATAATACTCATTTGAGTTTTCTTTTGTATGTCTTTCATAAGCTCCAATATTTGAGCTTGAATTGTTACGTCAAGTGCTGTTGTAGGTTCGTCTGCAATTAAAAGCTTAGGTTCGCAAATAAGACCCATGCCTATCATTACTCTTTGACGCATACCTCCCGAAAGTTCGTGAGGGTATTGTTTCATTCTCCTTTCGGGATTTGAAATACCTACAAGTTCAAGCATCTTCACCGCTTTGTCATAGGCTTCCTGTTTTGGAATATTATGGTGACAAAGTACAGCTTCCATAAGTTGATTGCCAATTGTATATACGGGATTTAAACAAGTCATAGGATTTTGGAAAATTATACTGCACTCTTTACCTCTGAATTGTTCCATTTCTTTTTCAGAATAATCAAGTATATTATTTCCTTCAAACTCAATTGTGCCACCTACAACTTCTCCCGGCTCAGCTAAAAGTCCCATTATGGAATATGCTTCCACACTCTTGCCGCTTCCCGATTCGCCTACAATTCCCATGATTTCATTGTAGCCCAAATCGTAGCTTATACCACCTACAGCTTGTACTTCTCCTGCCGGGGTAAAAAATGAAACTTTTAAGTCATTAACTTTTAATAATTTATCCATACTCTACCTCACTTCTTAAGTCTCGGGTCAAATGCGTCTCTAAGTCCGTCACTGAACAAGTTCAGACTGAGTATCATAAGACTTAGGATTATTGACGGGATAATAAGTCTGTAAGGATAGGAATATATTCCGCCCAAAGCATCTGAAGCCATTGCGCCTAAGGATGTCATGGGTGCGGATACGCCGATACCTAAGAAAGACAAAAAGCTTTCCAAGAATATAGCTGAAGGTATTTGCATAGCAGTCATTACTATGATTTGTCCTATACAGTTGGGGAACAAGTGAGAAAATATAATTCTCTTTTTGTTTCCCCCTAAAGCTCTTACAGCTGTTATAAATTCCTGTTGTTTAAGTGTAAGTACTTGACCTCTTATTATTCTTGCCATACCTACCCAGTAAAGGAGACCGAAGGCAATAAATATTGAGATAAGTCCCGGTCCGATAGTTGCCACACTCTTTGCAAGTGGGCTCTTGGTGTTGTTAACCCATTGTTCCATCGGCATTTTTATAGTGATGGAAAGTAGAATAATTACAAGTACGTCGGGAATTGAGTACACAAGGTCCAAAATTCTCATCATTACGTTATCTACACGACCTCCTGCATAGCCTGCAATAGATCCGTATAGAGTTCCTATGATCAAAACTATAATTGAAGCGAAGACTCCTACAATAAGTGACACTCTTGTGCCGTACATAGTTCTAAGCATTAAGTCACGTCCCAATTTGTCTGTGCCGAATGGAAATCTGGCATTGGGGTGTAAGTTTTCCATACCTCTGAACTGAGTAGTGTAGTCTCCTTCTCTAAAAAGAGGTCCTACAAAGGCAAATATAACTACGGCAATGATAAAAAACAGTGAAACCATTGCAACTTTATTTGCTTTTAACCTTCTCCAAGCATCTTGCCAGTATGAAACTGAAGGTGCTTTTTCTATAAATGTAGCTTTCTCATCTTCACTTGCAAGTTGAAAATCATTGTCCAAGATTTCTATGTCGGGAAATCTTTCTTTGTCAATTTGAAGAGAGAACCTTCTTTTGTTAAAAACTTTTATGTTTTCTTCAGTCATCAGTCTACTCCCTTCGTTACATCGATTCTCGGGTCTACAAACTTATAGAGGATGTCCACTATTAAGTTCATAATAATTACAAGTGAGGCGAAAAATATAGTAGTCGCCATTATAATGGGATAGTCCCTGTTTAAAATACTTTGGATAAAGTATCTTCCAAGACCCGGAATTGAAAATACACTTTCAACTACAAAGGATCCGGAAAGTATACCTGCCGTCAAAGGTCCTAAATAGGTAAGTACAGGTATAAATGCGTTTCTAAGAGCGTGTTTAAAAATTCTCTTGCTGCTCTTAACACCTTTTGCCTTGGCTGTTCTCATATAGTCTTGATTAATGGCGTCAAGCATTGAAGACCTTGAAAGTCTTCCGATATAACAGGCAGGGTAAAAGGACAGTGCCAATACAGGCATAATATAACCTTTAACTCCTTGAAGTCCCATTGTAGGTAAAAGCTTTAACTTTACTCCCAAAAGTAAAAGTAAAAGCGTCGCCACTACGAAGCTGGGTACGGAAATTCCCAGTGTAGTCAAAATTCTAAGTACAGAGTCTGTAGCTTTACCTCTGTTGTATGCCGCTATACATCCTATGGGAATGCCGAACAATACTGCACACAATAGGGAAAGAAGTCCTATGCGGGCAGATGTGGGGAACATCTCCTTGATAATATCGATAACGGGACGATTCTTTTGCATTTTAAGAGAAACCCCGAAATCTCCTTTAAACATATTTTGAATGTACATCTTGATTTGAACCCATAGAGGTTTATCAAGTCCGTATTTTGCATTTAAAGCTTCAATAGCTTCAGGTGAAGGTGCTTTTTCATTTAAAAACGGGCTACCGGGTATTGAGTGCATTAATGCGTATGTAATACATATAACAATAAAAAGTACCAAAGCTGCCTGTAGCACCCTTTTTAAAATGTACTTGGCCACATTCCTCACTTCCTTTCGTTAATTACAAAGTAAATATATACTTGAGGATATTATAGTTTTCATTTTTCATGTTTGCAAGCTATAAATTGGTAAAAATGGCTGTTTTAAAATCCCTTTACTCTGCTAAATCAGTGATTGTCAACGTTACAGCCGTTTTAAAAATTTTTGTGAAATTTATTTAATACCGTCTAAAATTAAATCCGAATCCGAGATAACGTTTCCCTTTTTTAAGAAATAATACACAATGTAAGAAATAATTCCGGGTAAAACAATATGCATTAAAATTACCTTTAAAATTACATCCGGTGAATAACCCATTACGGAGAAGGTTGCAAACTGTCCTACAAGTCCGCTGGTGCCCATGCCCGCCCCTTGAGCATTAGATGTCATTTTAAGTAAATAGGTTGAGACAGGTCCAAGTATGGCAGAGGATATAATGGCGGGAAGCCATATTGCCGGTTTTTTAATAATGTTGGGCATTTGAAGCATACTCGTGCCTACCGCCTGTGCCACAAATCCGCCGATGCCGTTTGCCGCCAAGGAGATTACGGCAAAGCCGATCATATTTGCCGAGCATCCCACCGTTGCCGCCCCTGCCGCAAGGCCTGATAAGTTAAGGGAAATTGCAATTGCCGCACTTGAAATGGGAAGTGTTAATATCATTCCCATTAAAACGGAAATGACAATGCCCATGGGTATGGGTTGTAGTTCCGTCGCCGCATTTATTACTTGGCCCAAGCCTGTCATAAATTGTGAGAGGACGGGAGAGATAAACACTCCTGTAAGTCCGCCGCACACAATTGTAACTAAGGGCACAAGGACTATGTCCATCTTGGTCTTTCCCGCAATTCTTCTTCCTATTTCAGCTCCTATTAAAGCCGCCACAAAACTGCCGACAGGTTCGCCGACTTTAATTTGTGCCGCTCCTTCTACAAAGGCAATGCTGCCCGCTCCTATGGCCCCTGTAACGGCGCTTGCCATTACCACCAATGACGAAGACTTTAATACATAGGCAACTCCTACGCCTATTGCGGGTCCCATTAACACCTGTGCGGTGCTGCCGAATTTTGTGAGAAAGGAAAGCCCGGTAAGAGTTCCGATTTGCTTAATAATAAGTCCGATGAGAAGTGAGGAGAAAAGGCCATACGCCATTCCGTTTAAGACATTGGTTATGTAGTCCCTCACTCTGTGTTTTTTTTGATTCATCTTTTCTTTTCCTCCATGATTTTTTTAAAAGTATACCATAAATAACTTAAATTTCTTTAATAATTAAATATATATTCTTTTTTGTATTGTATTTAATTCTATACCTTCTTGTTTAGCTATTCAAATTTTAATGTTATTGACATGAAAAATAAAAAAATATATTATAAAAGAAAACAATACATAGATTTTTAATCTTCTGTCGCGAGACGGGCATTGGTTCTTTTTTTGAAGAGCCCTTTTTTTTGTTTAAATAAGGAAATGTTGTACAGTATATGTAGTTAAAATTCTTTAGTGTAGGAGGAATTATGTCAAAATTTATTTTCGTAACCGGCGGAGTAGTATCAGGAATAGGCAAAGGCATCAGTGCCGCAAGTATAGGAAGACTTTTAAAAGACCACGGTCTAAGTGTCTTTATGCAAAAGTTCGACCCTTACATTAACGTTGACCCGGGCACAATGAATCCATATGAGCATGGCGAAGTCTTTGTAACAAAGGACGGTGCCGAGACAGATTTGGACCTTGGCCACTACGAAAGATTTACAGATGAAGAACTTACCAAGAGAGCAAGTGTAACAACGGGCAAAATTTATCAAAGAGTTATAGAAAGAGAAAGACGTGGCGACTTTAACGGCGCAACAGTTCAAGTTATACCTCACATTACCGACGAAATTAAAAACGCAATTTACAAGGCGAAGATCGGAAGAGCACACGTCTGA
>CABTXP010000030.1 GCA_902488815.1 uncultured Eubacteriales bacterium
AGAAGTTGATAGGACACCGGCAGAAAATCTTGCCTATCAAGTAGGTTGGACGACTTTATTATTAAAATGGGAAGAAGATGAGAAAAATGGATTAGATGTTAAGACACCATCTGATAAATTTAAGTGGAATCAACTTGGAGAATTATATCAATGGTTTACAGACACTTACGCTCATAAGTCGTTAAAAGAATTGAAAGAACAACTCACAAGAAATATAGAAGACATTTACACTATGATAGATAATCTAACAGAAGAAGAACTATTTATTCCCCATGGGAGAAAATGGGCAGATGAAGCGACAAAAACTGCAACTTGGGAAGTGTATAAGTTTATTCATGTAAATACAGTTGCTCCATTTGGCACATTCAGAACAAAAATTAGGAAATGGAAGAAGTTAGTGTTATTGTAAAACAATTTTGACATTTTATAAAATATGTTTAATTATTTAGTAGAAAGAAAAAATTCTATAGTCTTTTAATTACAAGAAAAGCGACTATGTCTTCATAATAATAGTCGCTTTTATCTCGTAATAAATATAGACAGGTGAAATTATTTTTACAAGATTATTTTTAAAATTATTTTACTTGATCAATATAATCTCCATAACCTTCTTCTTCCATTTTACTCAAAGGTATAAATCTAAGTGATGCGCCGTTGATACAATATCTTGCGCCGCCCTCATCCTTAGGGCCGTCATTAAACACATGTCCAAGGTGGGAGTCGCCTTTTTTGCTTCTCACTTCAACTCTTCTCATATTAAAGGAGTTGTCGTTACTATAATTAATATTTGAATCAATGGGTTTTGTAAAGGACGGCCATCCGCAGCCGGCATCATATTTATCTTTAGATGAGAACAGTGGTTCGCCGGTTACTATATCGACGTATATGCCTTCTTCATAAAAGTCATCATACTCCGAAGTAAAAGGTCTTTCGGTGCTACTATTCTGTGTTACATTGTATTGTTCTTCCGTGAGTGCTTCTTTTAGTTTGTTTTCGTCTTTAGTTATAGGTTTTATATTTGAATTTATCGGTTCCTCTGCTAAAGCTAAATTTATATGACAATAACCGCTGGGATTTTTATCTAAATAATCTTGATGATAATCTTCAGCCAAAATAAAATTCTTCAAAGGTTGAACTTCAATTGCAATTTTGTTGTCATACAATTTTTGTTTTTGTCTTATGATTTCATCTATTATTAACTTGTCATTTTCATCTGTGTAGTAGATTCCTGTCCGGTATTGTCTGCCCACGTCATTACCTTGTTTATTTATTGAAGTGGGATCAATTATTCTGAAGTAATGTTCCAATAGTTCTTGCAGTGTTACTTGATCTTCATCATAAATTATTTTCACAGTTTCGCTGTGATCTGTTTTATTTACACTGTTGTAGTCGGTCTTGTCGGTTTTCCCGTTGGCATAGCCCACTGAAGTATCAATAACTCCCGGAATCTTTTTAAAATATCCTTCAACGCCCCAAAAGCAACCGCCTGCCAAATAAATTTCATTTTTGTTCTTTATATTGCTCATTTCTATATTTAAACCTTCCTTATCACTTTCAATAGTAGTTGAATTTCTTTTGTAAAATTTTACACTTATTACAATTAAAGCTATAAGTAAAATAATCAAAACAACTTTATTCTTACTCATGTAAACACCTCGCAATGTTTTATCTTTTTTACCCAATTAAAAATTTGTTCAAACGAATTAATAAAATTCGAAACTCTGACAGTATAAGAATTCTATTTAATTTGGTACAATAGTTGTATGAAAAAGTATGGAATTTTAATTATTTTAATACTTATAGTCGGGCTTTTGATTAATATTCCCGTCTTTAATCTGTCGGTTAATGACGTTGACGGAAATCCTTGCGAGATAAAAATTTCCAAAAAAATTTATGAAAGATATCCCAATATGGTTTCAATTAACGGCAAGGTACATATTTATAAAGACAGATACAGGCTCAATGTTTGGAAGGCGGAGGCGGGGGCTGTAACTGACGAAGGCGTAGAGAATGTTGTCTTAGGGGTCTACAATAAGTCGCCCTTTCATCAAGAGACGGAGAAGAGGGTATTTGTTTACATAGTTAAGAACGACGAGTTAAGGCCCAGGTATCGGGCATCAAAACTTTCAACGCCCTTTGAAGATTTTGTCCTATATGACGTCGAAGGCGATGGAGTGATGGAGATTGTGACCTTGGACAATATAAAGGGCATGAATTCTATTTCCGCTTACAAGTTAAAGCAGATGACGATTTACAGAGAATATTTTTCGAAAAGCTATGAAAGTTTATCTGAGCTTAATGTAAATGGGGACTTATATGTAAAAGCCGAGGGAGAAGCTAAAGAAGTTGTATTGTCGGGAGATGAATTGTTGTTAAAATAGGAGGAGCTATGAAAAAGATATTAATTATTTTAATGTGCTGCGCATTGCTTATAGGATGTAAAAGCAATGCTGCAAAGCCTGCAACTGAACCTGAAAAAGAGGTAACACCTGTAAGTGAAGAAAAGCAGGAGAAGGAAGAAGAACTGTACAAGGGTATTGAGTACACTGCAAATTTAGAAGACTACGTAATCCCTGAGGATTTAAAGACTTTAAAGGGATACGACATGATTTTCGGCGACATGGATTTGAGCCCCGACCAAGACAAAATCATAAGGGAAAACGGATTTTTCTTAGGCGGAACAGATCCTATGGATAAAATTTTCAGTATTTATGAAAAAAATCAATACATCTATGTAGCAAATTTCGTCACCTCGGACTTGCCTTTGTATCTTTACCATGTACTTTATTCAAATGTGTTAAAGGTAAGTGAGAAAAATTTACTTGCAGACGTTGAAGAAATGTCAAAAACTATGATGGAGGAATCTTTAAAGCAATACGAAAGTGCCAAGGATGACAAGGTAAAGATTGCAGCTTTGAAAAACGCCACAATATTCGGCACCGCATGTGCAATTTCAGAAGATAATTTTGAACTTCCTAAAGAAATTAAAGACGTAGTTGCAACGGAAATAGCAAACATAAAATCTGAAGCACCGGGCATATCGGCTATTACTGAAGACAATGTGGACTACTCAATGTTTAAAGAGAGGGGACACTATACCGAGTCGGAAGGACTTAAAAAGTATTTTAAAGTTATGACCTGCTTTTCACAGTTCGGACTTAAACTTCAAAGTGCTGACTTGCCTGTAGAAAACAATGTCATTCAAACAATGTTAGTGGGAGAAATATTTACTTCAAACCAAGAGCTTCAAGACAAGTATAAGAAATTAAACAGTTTTGTAGAGTTTATGGTTGATGCCGGAGAAGATATAGATGCAATAAAGGCGGGAGAAATTTATAGCGCTCTCAACGTCACTATAGATGATATGGGCAAGGAAGAAAATATCAAAAAAGCATACGACAAGTTACTTGGAGAAAAACCGCCGACAATAAGACCCTATGAAGGCATTAACTTTGCATTCTTCCCGCAAAAAGCGGTTTTGGACAATATTTTTGCACAAAACTTGTTGGATATGGACCTAAACAGCAAGAGACCTGTATATAGCGGCAAGGACATAGCAGCCACATTTGGCAATGAATACGCAGAAGAATTGGTAAAGGCAGATCCATACAACAAAATTTGGGAAAAATTCCCTGAAAGGTTTGAAGAAGGCAAGAAACTTGCCGAGACACTTACATCCAATGACTATGCAAAGTCTATGGCAAGGCTTCAAATTTTTGCAATAAACGGCTTTAACGAAATGAAGAAGGAAGGATTCCCTACATTTATGAAATCCGAAGCTTGGAAGGCAAAGGAACTAAACACATACCTTGCTTCATGGGCACAACTTAAACACGACACATTGCTATATGCAAAGCAAGCAGGAGCAGAAATGGGAGGCTTTGAAGCGGAACAACCTGTAGGATATGTTGAGCCGAGTATTGAAGTCTACTCAAGATTAAATTTTGCACTTAATATCCTTGAAAAGGAAGTCAACTCAAAGAATGTTCTTTCCGAAAGACAAATGGGTGCCATTAAAAAGTTCAAAGACTTTAACGACTTCTTAATAGCTTGTTCTAAAAAGGAACTTGCAGGGGAAGATTTGTCACAAGAGGACATAGATAGAATTAATTTAATCGGCGGGGAAGCGGAAGACATATACCTTGACATTTACGAAGTAGATACCGAGGACTATGAAAGTTATTTTGCACTTGATGAAAAGGATAGAGTAACCGTTGCCGACTTAATGCGCACACCTGCAAACCAAGCAAATGTTCCTGAAAATAAAATTTTGGAAGTAGGCTCAGGCTTTCCGAGAAGTATTTATGTTGTATACAATGTAAACGGCGAACTGAGAATCGGGTCGGGAGCTGTCATGACTTACTACGAATTCTTATATGACGAAAGACTCGACAATGATCAGTTCTCAAAAATGATTTCGCCCTTTGACGAAAACCTTGAACCCAAGGACATATTAAAACAACCTGATTTTATACTACAATATGTGTCGGAAGACAATTACTTTTAAGGGAAGAGGCATGTGCCTCTTTTCTTTTTTTTAATTAAATTTGTGCAAACACTTGCAAAAGTTTTTATGTTGTATATAATAATAGTGTAAATATCTTCAGGGCGAGGTGAAAATCCTCACCGGCGGTAAAGTCCGCGAGGAAGCTTTGGCTTTTTGAATCGGTGAAACTCCGATACCGACAGTATAGTCTGGATGAGAGAAGATTGCTTTTTGCAATTGCCCTTAGAATGGGCATTTTTTATTGCCCGAAATTAGGAGGCTTAAATGAACAACGTAAACTCAAATGTAAGAACGAAAACTGTGTACATGGCAAAGATTGCTATGCTTGCCGCAATCGGATTTTTGTTAATGTTTATCAAGATGCCCCTTGCTTTTGTAGCACCGGCATTTATGGAACTTGACTTGGCAGAAGTGCCAACACTAATAGGTGCTTTTGCAATGGGACCTTTGGCGGGAGTACTTATTGCTTTACTTAAAAATCTTATTCACTTAGGCGTGACACACACTATGGCAGTAGGAGAACTTTCAAACTTTATCGTCTCAAGTACATTCGCACTTATAGCGGGTATCATTTACAAAAGACACAAGACTTATAAAGTGGCAATTATATCTCTACTTGCAGGAGTGGTAGGAATGTCTATAGTAGCTTGCTTAAGCAATTATTTTTTAGTATTTCCTCTATACGGAAAATTTATGGGCCTTGATGCGATTATAGCAATGGGAACTCAAGTTACAGGCAAGATCACAGATCTTAAGACCATGATGGTATATTCCGTACTACCCTTTAACTTAATCAAAGGATTGGCTGTTTCAGCAGTAACAATTTTACTATACAAGAAAGTCAGCCCGATCTTAAAATAAACCCCTCACAAAAAAATATTTGGAAACGATAAATATTAGATAGAACTAACTCACTATGTGGGTTAGTTTTTTTGTTGTGAAGATTATTTTGTTAAAAGATTTGTTATACTGATGATGAGGTGAGCTTATGCAAAAAGAAAAAAGTTTTGAAAAATATAAAAAAGTTGCCGACTACATATTAAATATTATCGGGGAAGAGATAGATACTGCCATCATACTCGGCACAGGTCTCGGCACTTTGTTAGATAAAATGGAAGACAAAATTGAAATAAATTACAAAGACATACCGGGCTTTTTAGTCTCTACCGTAATGAGTCATCCCGGCAAATTTATTGTGGAGAAGTTAAAAGACAAAAAAATAATTTGCATGGCGGGAAGGTTCCACTACTATGAAGGCTATGACTATAGTGAGCTTGCTACACCTGTTTACGTCTTAAAGCTTTTGGGCGTAAAGACATTAATCCTCACAAATGCGGCGGGGGCTGTGAATTATAACTTTCATCCCGGAGACATATGTGTCGTGACGGACCACTTAAACTTCGCAGCGGTAAGTCCTCAACGGGGAAACAATCTGTCTGAATTCGGGGAAAGGTTTTATCCCATAGACAACTTGTACGACAGAGATTTGAGAAAGGTTGCAAAGGAAGCTGCATTGGAAATAGGCATTGACTTAAAAGAAGGAGTGTATTTTTACACGGTAGGACCTCACTTTGAAACTCCTGCGGAGATTAGAGCTATAAGAACATTGGGAGGAGACCTGGTAGGTATGTCTACAATTACAGAATCCTTAACGGCAGGTCACTGCGGCATAAAGGTACTATGTCTTTCTCTTGCCACAAATTACAGCTCGGACAGAGTGGAGAACATGGACGGCAGCGAAATAGATGAGGTGGCTGAGGAAGCCTCTTATAATTTCAGAAACTTAATTATAAAAATTTTGGAAAAAATTTAGTCACAAAAATAGCCTTACGGTTTCCCGCAAGGCTTTATTTTTTGTAAATTTAATTATTTATTTGCTGCATCTACAATTAATTGTAGGTATCCGACAGTATCTACTAATGTAGCACCTGTTACAGCGTCAACAGGTTTTCCTGCTTCATTTTCATCAACTGTTGATTGAATTTCTTTAGCAGTTTTACCAATTACGAATTCTTCAATTGCATTGTAGTTTGATTTTAAATCAATTGTTGAGCCAGCCTTTTCAGCCATTAGAGCTGAGTAAGCTTCACTTGATTCCAACTTAGAAGCAAGTTGTGCTTCGCTACTTGCATATCCTTGGCCAAATTCTTTGTCTGAATTTACTAAGCCGTTAGTGCCGAAGTATTGGAATTCGTCAATAGATGCTCCTGCAACTACATCTCCGTCCATAGCAACAACTGCATCGCCGAAGGCTTTATCTCCGTGTGGTGCGCCGTAAATTTGTTTTAACATAACATTGTCAGGATTTGATGCCATAACTTTTGATACAAAAGCATCGCTCTTTGCAACGTCAACAATACCTTGAAGATAGTTTGCAGTATCTACCAAAGTAGCTCCTGTAACTCCGTCAACTGTACCGTCTTCAGCTTTGCTTGCAACTGCTTTTTCAACTTCGTCTATTGTCTTACCTTTTACAAAGTCAACAATAGCTTGGTAGTTTTTGTCAATTGAAACAGTAGAGCCTGCATATTCATTCATCATTTTTGAATAAGCTTCGGCATTTTCTAATTTTGTGCCTAAAACCATGCCTTCAGCAGCGCCTTCGCCAAATCCCGCATCTGAATTAGGTACTGCTACAAATCCGCCGTCAGCAGGGAAGTATTGAAACTCGTCAATAAGTGCATCGACAATTTTGTCTCCGTTTACAAGAACTGCAAAACGTGCTACGGCTTTATCGCCGTTTGGATTGCCATATCCTCTGTGCAATGCCATTTCTATGGTTTCAGCTCCTGCATCTGCAGCAGGTGTATCTTTTTTTGCCGCAAGCTACAACAGTAAAGGCTAATGCCAATACTAAAATAATTGATAATAATTTTTTGTTCATATTTCCTCCTGTGTTATAAATTTTGCCACTCTTTAAAAAAAGGCACCTTTTTAGTATATATACTTATAATAAAATGTCAAGAATAAGGTGCTGTTGCCAAATAAGCATAAAAAAAAACAGGTGCAAGCACCTGCTTAATAATTAAATTACTCTTCTTCTTCTTTAGCTTCAGTTTCATCAACTGTCGGAACTTCAGCAGATGTTTCAGTATCTCCTGCAAGTTCTTCATCAATTTCTTCTTCACTCTTCGGTTCTGATAGAGTTGCAACAGCTGTATCCATTTCAGTTAAGATTTCAATCTTGTCATTCTTTGCAATGTCAAGGTCAGCAACTGTATATGTGTCACCGATTTGCATTTCCACAACATTTACTATTGCGTCTGAAGGTAGGTCTCCCGGCAATACTTCAATTTCAACTTCGTCCAAATGTTGGAATAGAATTGAAGGTTGCACTCTGATTTCATCTCTTCCTTCAAGCACAACAGGAATAGAAACTCTGATCTTTTCAGTCATGTTAACTTCAAACATGTCAAAGTGAAGAACTTTGTTCTTGAAAGGATGGTTTTGAATTTCTTTAAATAAAACTTTGAAGCTATCGCCGTCTAAATCTACATCAATAATATTAGATGTACCTGCTTCTTCAATAATCTTTACAAGTTCTTTTTCAACAACTGTAACATTTCTAGGTTCTTTGTTGTTTCCGTAAACAACTCCGGGAACCATTGAGTCTCTTCTCATCTTGTCAACTTTGTTTTTACCTTTACCGTCTCTTAAATTTAGTTTTAATTTTTCCATACTTCCTCCATCATTTAAATATACCTGAACCAAGACAAACATCGCCACTATAGAAGACACATACTTGTCCCGGCGTAACACCTTTTAAAGGTTTTTCAAACTTTACAATAGTTTTGCCATTTACATTTTCCAAAACAGCACTGACATCCTTTTGACGATACCTGATTTTCACAGAAAGTTCAAGTGGAAAATTCGGCACATCGTTAATCCAAAAGAGATCTTCAAGCTCATGAGATGATTCGTAGAGCACCGGATTGTCTTCGCCCTGTGCCACATAGAGAATGTTTTTCTCCAAGTCTTTTCTCTGTACAAAGAAGGGTTCGCCCGTACCTCTGCCGCCTATACCCAAGCCGCGTCTTTGGCCTATGGTGTAGTGCATAAGACCCGAATGCTCACCTAAGTACTCGCCCTCAACTGAATAAATAGGGCCGGGCTTTGTAAACAAAAACCTGTCTAAAAACTCATTGAAATCTCTTTCGCCTATAAAGCAAATGCCTGTGGAATCTTTTTTAAGTGCCGTAGACAGATCAAATTCTTGAGCGATCTTTCGCACCTCTTCTTTTTTAAGTTCTCCGACAGGGAACAGAGCCTTTTTAAAAGCCTCTTCCGGCACACGGGAGAGAAAATAACTTTGGTCTTTATTTTCATCAAGACCTCTAAGCAAATAAGCTCTACCGTCTTTTCGCAAGACTCTTGCATAGTGACCCATTGCTATATAGTCGGCATCCATCTTCATTGCATGTTCCAAAAATGCTTTAAACTTAATCTCGGTGTTGCAAAGTACGTCCGGGTTAGGAGTGCGTCCTTTTTTATATTCGTCTAAAAAATATGAGAACACTCTGTCTTTATATTCTTTTTCAAAATTAACAGTAAAATATGGAATGTCCAACTTGCCGCAGACTCTTACAACGTCTAAAAAATCTTCACGCGCCGTACAGTTCTCGTCTGTCTCATCCCAATTTTTCATAAAGACTCCAACTACATTGTAGCCTTGTTCTTTTAAAAGAATAGCAGCAACAGAGGAATCCACTCCACCGCTCATTCCAAGGACGACTTTTTTGCCATCCTCCCTTTGCATTTTACCACCTCCGATTTCAATCGATATAATATTATATATCACAGCCTTGAAAAAAGCTACTATTTAGCGTATTTACAATAATTTATTATTTTATATTTACTATATTTAGTGGTATACTATTAGAAAACATTTTGGAGGAAGAGATGGAACAAACATACGTATTTTATAACGGCGAGATTTTGCCGGAAGAAGATGTAACAATCAGTGTAAGAAGTAAAGCCTTTAACTACGGCTTAGGCGTGTTTGAAGGCATAAGAGCTTATTGGAATGATGAAGAACAACAACTCTATGGCTTCAAAATGATGGAGCACTACGAGAGATTTTTGGAATCATGTAAGTGTATGAATATTGATATGAAGTACACGGCGCAAGAACTTTCAGACTTCACAGTTGAGCTTCTTAAAAAACACAACTGGAAATGCAATACTTACATAAGACCTATTGCTTACAAAGACGGCAGAAATGTAGGAGTATCTATTAGAGAACACGACCACGACTGTGTAGTAATTTATCTGCAAAAGATGGATAAGTATATGGAACAGAACGTGTTTAAAGTAGGCGTGGTAAGCTGGACGAGAATTGCGGACAACATGCTTCCGCCAAGGACAAAGGCTACTGCAGGTTATGTCAACTCGGCCCTTGCAAACCTTGAAGCGGTAAGAGCGGGATTTGACGAAGCGGTTATATTAAATCGTCACGGCAATGTATGCGAAGGTCCGGGAGAAAATATTTTTATTATAAAAAACAACAAGTTAATCACTCCGCCGGTATCAGATGACATATTGGAAGGTGTTACAAGAAAAATAATTATGGAGCTTGGCGCTAACAAGTTGGGTATGGAAGTTGTAGAAAGATCAATCGCAAGAACAGAACTTTACAACTCACAAGAAGTATTCTACTCAGGCACTGCAATGGAAGTTGCACCTGTTGTTGAAGTTGACCACAGACAAGTGGGAGACGGAAAGCCGGGCAAGGTTACAATGGAACTTAAGAGAATGTTCAATCTTCTTTCAAGAGGAAAGATGGAAGAGTATAAGGACTCACTTACTCCCGTATATGTGAAATAATTTAAAGGAGGGCAATGCCTTCCTTTTTTTATGTTGAAAATAATTTTTGTTTTTGTTACTCTTTATAAAGAGTAAGTTGGTCAATTGCGGTAGTACCGAGGAAAGTCTGCGCTCCACAGAGCAAGGATGCCAGTTAACGGCTGGTGGGGGCGACCCTAAGGCCAGTGCAACAGAGATATACCGCCAGAAATGGTAAGGGTGGAAAGGCGAGGTAAGAGCTCACCGGGTTAGTAGAGATACTAATGCCATGTAAACCCCATCCGGAGCAAGACCGAATAGGAATAAGAGTTGCTGCTCGTAACTCCCGGTAGGTTGGTCGCTAAAGTCTATTGGCGACAATAGAATGAGATAGATAATTGACGAATACAAAACGCAGCTTATAGACTTACTCTACGGCAATGCCGTCAGATGTTTCTTCGGAAGCATCTTTTTTTATGCAATAAATTCTTTGGCAAATGGCTTGAATTGAATGTGTATTTCAATTTTATTTACCATGTTTGACTTTAATGTTATAATTAATGTATCATAGTTATTAAATTAATTTAGAGGTGAAGACATGGCAAGACTTACAAACTCAATAGCGGAATTTTTAATGGAAATGTTGGATGAAGAAGGCGGCATGCTTGAAATTCAAAGAAACAATATTGCCGAAAAGTTCTCCTGTGCTCCCTCTCAAATAAATTATGTGCTTACTACAAGATTTACACCTTACAAAGGTTACTATGTGGAAAGCAGAAGAGGCGGCGGAGGATTCATCCGTATAGTCAGAGTTGAAATTACAGATTCGGACAAACTTAAATATATTTTAGAAGACGAAATAGGCGACTCAATTACAAAGGACAAGGCAGACGCAATTATAAAAGAGTTGCTTGACAATGAAATCATAACCCAAAGAGAAGCGGAAATAATTAGAGTCGGAATTTCCGACAGGGCAATTTCCGCCGATCAAAATTTAAAAAATTCAATAAGAGCAAGTATTTTAAAAAA
Organism: uncultured Eubacteriales bacterium; assembly: GCA_902488815.1. Classification (GTDB taxonomy): domain Bacteria; phylum Bacillota; class Clostridia; order Tissierellales; family Peptoniphilaceae; genus KA00134. Next base: position 11,318 of record CABTXP010000030.1, read on the forward strand.
TATTTTACTTGTAGTCTTATAAGGAGGATATTATGCTTTGCGACAGATGTAAAAAAAATCAAGCCAATATATATTATTCAAAGTTAGTTAACGGAAAAATGGAAGGAGTAAAGCTTTGCTATACGTGCGCAAAGGAAGTAATGGGCGCCGATTTTTCCATGTCGGAAGAAATTAAAAATCAAATAGAGGACCTTTTAAATCCTGTAGAAGAACCTGTACACGACCCTAAAGATGTAAAGGCATGTCCAAATTGCCACACAACACTTGAGACAGTTATCAATACAGGTAGATTCGGATGCCCAAAGTGTTATAAAACTTTTGAAAAAGAGCTCATTCCTTTTTTAAGTAAAGTTTCAGGCTTTTCAATGCACACAGGTCATGTACCCAAGGACTATAAAGAAATCGTGGAAAGATATAGAACCGAATCGGATTTGGAAGAGAGACTTGCAATGGCAATTTCTCTTGAAGAGTACGAGGAAGCGGCAATATATAGAGACAAACTGAAGGAGTTAGGTGATGCGAATGACTGATATAGTAATGTCAACTCATTGCAGATTGCATCGTAATTTGATCAAGTATCCCTTTGTCTCAGGTCTTAATCCTGAAACGGGAGTGGAAGTTACAAATGACATTTTAAACGCAATAGACAAACACTACTCTTATGAAAAAGTGGACTTAAGAGACCTTTCTCTTTACGAAATTATAAAGCTGAAACAGAGTAAGCTTTACAGCAATGAACTTAAAAATAACGAGAGAATATCATCAGTTATTACAATTGACGACAAAAGAGCGGTTTTGGTAAATGAATTTGACCAATTGGTAATCGCATCAAATAGAAAAGGAGAAAATATTGAAACATGCCTTGAAGATGTGATGGAAATTTCAAATAATTTGGAAAAAGATTTGGACTTTGCCTTTGACAAAAGATTCGGTTACTTGACAACCATGCCCATAATTTGCGGCACAGGCATTGTCTTTACGATAAAGCTCCACTTGCCGGGAATTAGAATGCACGGCTACAGAAATATTTTAAATGAACTTAAGAGTTTCGGTTTTGCCTTAATTCCCAAGTGGGATGAAAACAATAAAATGGTGGGAGATATTTTCTATCTCACCAACACCACGGCCATTGGCAATACTGAAGAGTTTTTGGCACAAAGACTTAAAAATATTCTCATGAGAGTTAAAGCTTATGAAGAACAATTTAGATATCAATACTATGTAGAAGACGAAACAACAGTTGTTGATAAGATTTACAGGTCTATAGGGATAGCTGAAAATGCTCGAATTATTTCAGAGTATGAGGCTCTTGATCACTTGTCCAATATTAAATTGGGCATAGACCTTAACTTAATAAAATCCAGATTCAGTACAAGTGTATTTGAGGACATGGAAAAAATTTCAGCATCTAATTTGCAAATGGAAAGAGGATGCGTTTTAGATAAGAAAACCAGGCAAAAATTGCGTGGAGACAAACTGAGAAAAATGGTAAAGGAGAGGATTGTATGAGATTTTTTGACAGATTCTCTGAAAGCGGTCAAAGGGCCGTAATATATGCACAGCAATATGCAAGGCAGTTTCGCCACCCTTATATCGGGTCGGAGCATATGCTTTTAGGCATATTAAAAGAAAAAGCCGGTTACGGAAGTGTAATTTTAAAAAGACACGGAGTAACTGAAAAAAAAGTTATAGATGAGTTGTTAAAAATAATTCCCATGGGAAGCAATGTTGTAATAGGCATCTCGCCATATACTCCAAAAGTAAAGCAAATGCTCGAATCGTCAGTAAATATTATTGACGAAATGGGAGATGAGAGTGTATCGACAGAGCACCTGCTCTACGCAATGCTTACAGACGACAGAGGAGTAGGCATCAGAATTTTGGAAAATATGGGCATTGATCCTAACGAAATCCTTGACGAGCTTAATGATGTTGTGGGTGAAGACAGAGAAGACTTGGAAGATTTGGAAGATGAAAACCAATCCTTATTGGACAAGTACACCGTAAACTTAAATCAAAAGGCTGCTGAGGATAAGATTGACCCGGTTGTGGGAAGAGATAAGGAAATAGAGAGGATAATTCAAGTGCTTTCCAGAAGGACAAAAAATAATCCTGTTCTAATAGGCGAACCTGGCGTCGGCAAAACGGCAATTGCGGAAGGTCTTGCATATAAAATTGTAAAGGGCGAAGCAAATGAAATAGTTAAAGACAAAGTAATCAGAACTGCAGATGTGGCGGGCATGATTGCCGGCGCAAAGTACAGAGGAGACTTTGAAGACAGGCTTAAAGGAGTTGTAACTGAAGCTCAAAAAGCGGGGAATGTAATACTATTTATAGATGAAATTCACACAATTATCGGCGCAGGAGCCGCAGAAGGAGCGATGGATGCAAGTAATATCTTGAAGCCTCTTTTGACAAAGGGCTCACTTCAAATAATAGGCGCCACAACAATAGATGAATACAGAAAGAAAATTGAAAAGGATACGGCTTTTGAAAGAAGACTTATGCCTATTATGGTGGAAGAACCTACAGTTGAAGAAAGTATTGAAATACTTGAAGGCATAAAGGACAAGTATGAAGAGCATCACAATGTAAGCATACCGACGGAAAGTGTAAAGGCGGCGGTAGAGCTTTCAAACAGATATATTTCCGACAGATTTTTACCTGACAAAGCCATTGACCTTATAGATGAGGCCTCATCAAAGGTTAGGATGGCAAGAGTAGAAGAAAAAGAATCTGAAGAAGCCAAGGAGCTTAAAGAAGTAATAGAGAAAAAAGAACTTTCAGTCTTGGATCAGGACTTTGAAGAAGCGGCAAGACTTCGCGACAGACAAAGAGAACTTGAAGCCGAGATAGTGAAAGAAGAAAAGGACAGCAAAGCGCCGGTTGTTTCCACGGAACTTATTTCAGAAATAGTTTCAACTTGGTCGGGAGTTCCCGTTACAAAAATGAACAAAGAAGAAACGGAAAAACTTGTGAACTTGGAATCGGACTTAAACAAAAAAGTCATCGGCCAGGGAAAAGGTGTGGCAGTTTTGTCCCAAGCAATAAAGAGAGCGAAGATTGGACTGAAGGACGAAAATAAACCTATAGGTTCATTTATCTTTGTAGGACCTACAGGAGTGGGCAAGACCTACTTGGCGAAGAGTTTGGCTGAAAATTTATTCGGCTCCGAAAATAATTTAATCAGAATTGATATGAGTGAATATATG
>CABTXP010000031.1 GCA_902488815.1 uncultured Eubacteriales bacterium
CCATAAATATCTTTGCCGGATGAAAATTAAAGGGCAAAAATCCGAGACATGCACCTGCAATAATTGCCGCAACCAGGGCTTGATTGGTGGATCCGAATTTGTATGCAATAAACATTAAGCTTATGGCGCAAATCATAGACACTCCCGCCGCCAAGCCGTCAAGGCCGTCAATTAAATTAACAGTATTTGTAATTCCAACTATCCAAAATATTGTAATGGGCACGGACAGGTAGTTAAGCCAAATAAGTTCATCCCCCATCCAGGGATTTGTGAAAAATCTGATTTTAACTCCCCCGACAATTAAAGCCGCTGATGCCGCAATTTGAAATAAGATTTTCATCTTGGGACTTAAGCCTATCTTGTCGTCTATAAGTCCCGACACTACAATTATTGCCGAGCCGATTAAAAGGCATAAGAATTCCCTGTCCACTTCAATTGCCAAGGGCATTGTTATTAAAAAAGCTATAAACATTGCCACTCCACCTGCCACAGGCATGGCAACCTTGTGCATACGCCTGTTGTCCTTGGGTATGTCAAGGTATCCCCACTTGGGCATGAGTTTAACGGCAATCGGTGTAAGTATTGCTGTAATTAAAAATGCTAAGAGAAAAAATTTGTAATTTGCTTTTATTCCTTCTAAAAACAAAAGTACTCCTTTCTACCTGGTGCCGAACAGTCTGTCTCCGGCATCTCCAAGTCCTGGCAAAATATAGCCGTGATCGTTTAAACATCTGTCAATAGCCGCAACATATATGTCTACGTCAGGATATGTCTCTTGTACGGCTTTAATACCTTCCGGTGCCGCTACCAAGTTTACGCTCTTAATTGAAGATACGCCTTGAGCCTTTAACTCTCTTATGGCTTCAATTAAAGATCCTCCCGTTGCAAGCATGGGATCTAAAATAATCATAGTTCTGTCAGCTACGTCACTTGGAAATTTCGCATAGTAAGTGACGGGCTTTAAAGTCTTAGGATCTCTATACATACCTATGTGAGCAACTCTTGCTGAAGGGCAAACTTTTAAAAATCCGTCCACCATTCCGAGCCCCGCTCTTAAAATAGGAACCAAGCCTAATTTTTTGCCGCTGATTTCTTTTCCCGTCATTTTTTCCAAGGGAGTTTCAATTTCAATATCTTGAAGCTCCAAGTCCTTTGTAACTTCATATCCCATTAAAATTGCAATTTCAGTAGCAAGTTCGTGAAAGTCTTTAGAACTTGTGTCTTTTTTTCTCATAATTGTAAGTTTGTGTTGTACCATCGGATGATCTGTAACTATAACTTTTGACATGTTTTCACTCCTCAATTTTGTCAATGCGCCTTTGGTGTCTGCCACCTTCAAATTCCGTACTCAAAAAAACATCTACAATTCTCTTCGCCATATCCGAGCCGATTAAACGAGCTCCCATGGCAAGGGCATTTGCGTTGTTGTGCCTGCGTGAAAGTTCCGCCGACAAAGGTTCGGAGCAAAGAGCACATCTTATCCCCGGCACTTTGTTTGCGGCAATGGAAATACCTATTCCCGATCCACATATCACTATTGCCCTTTCAGCTTCTTCCTCTCTTACCACTTCCGCCGCAGCTCTTCCGAATACCGGATAGTCGCAGCTTTCAGTTGAGTCGGTGCCGCAGTCCTTAACTGTGTGGCCCTTCTCCAATAAATATGCTTTAATTTCTTCTTTCAAATTGTAACCTGCATGGTCAGATCCCATCGCTATAATCATACTTACCTCACAGTCCCAGTACGACTTTGCCGCCGCAGGCCTTTAAAAGCCTGTTCATAATGCCTTGGCCTATGCCCCTTAAGTCGTAGCCTTCCACATATATAATATCAACTTCTTCTTCGTCACATTCTCTAAGAGCGTCGAAAATATTTTTGGCAATTTCTTCCAAATTTTCTCTCGAGCCTAAGTTAATAACAACATCAGCACCTACATAGTCCTTGTAAGTTTGTTCCGTAGCCAAAACCGCCGACTTTTCTCCTTTTAAATCTGCAATTCTCTTGTTGATTTCTTTCACTACGTGATTTAAATTGCCTCCGAAAAGTATGGCATCCGCCTTTGGAGAATAGTGTCTGTACTTTTGTCCCGGAGACTTGGGCACAGTCTTATCATTAGGGTCGATGATGGTAGTGTCGATTTCAAGGTCAGGGATTAAGGCTTGTAACTCTTCAAAGGTCACTCCACCGGGTCTTAAAATAACCGGCGGCTCCACGGTTACATCAAGTACAGTGGACTCAATTCCCACATCTGTGTGTCCCGAATCTACAATTACATCCACCTTGCCCATTAAGTCTTCAATTACATGCTCCACCTTTGTAGGAGAGGGTCTGCCTGAAATGTTGGCGGAAGGTGCGGCAACTGGTACACCCGACGCCCTTATTATCTCCCTTGCCACCTCATGTGAAGGCATACGTATTGCAACAGTTGAAAGTCCCGCCGAAGTTTCTGAAGGGACAAGGTCCGATTTGTTAAAAATAATTGTGAGGGGTCCCGGCCAAAATTTGTCCATGACTTTTAAAGCCACATCCGGTATCTCCGTCACAAGGTTGCTCACCCAAGACTTTTCCGCCACATGAAGTATGAGAGGATTGTCCTGAGGCCTACCCTTTGCCACAAAAATATTTTTAACAGCCTCTTCATTAAGGCCGTTGGCTCCGAGGCCGTAAACAGTCTCCGTAGGTATGACCACAAGTTTGCCGTCGCTTAAACAGCTTGCGGCAATATTTATATTTTCCGAATCTTCTTTTGAATTTATTTTTAAAACTTTAGTTTCCATCAGTAAGGTTTTGTTCTTCCTTCTTTCCCATTTAAATAAAAATTTTTTCTTAAATACTCTCTTGAAATTATATCACAAATAGACATGCGAATTATTTATATTTATTTAAAATCCCGTGTTAGAATTGTGAGGGAAAAACAATTTAAAATATTTCATATTAGTAAAAAAACTCATCATAATATATAATTTTTTACATAAGGAGGTCATTATGGAAAAAATGTTACTTGGAAGAGCGGATGAGAAGGTATTTCTACTTGCAAATAAAGCAAATCAGCACGGCATGATTGCAGGAGCGACAGGCACGGGCAAAACCGTAAGCCTTAAGGTCATGTGCGAATACTTTTCATCAATAGGAGTGCCCACAATATTAACCGACGTAAAGGGGGACCTTGTAAACATGTCCCTGCCCGGAGAAATAAATGACAAGATAAAAGAGAGAATAGATTACATAGGCATAGAAGGCTTTGAGCCGAAGAACTATCCCCTACACCTTTGGGACGTCTATGGCGAGGAAGGAGTGCCCCTTCGCATAACAATATCTCAAATGGGACCCTTAATGCTTGCAAGAGTATTGGAACTAAACGACACACAGGAAGGCATATTAAATATTGCCTTTAGAGTAGCGGACGAAAACGGACTGCTATTACTTGACTTAAAAGATTTAAGATCCCTCTTAAACTACTTGTCTGAAAATCGTCAGGAGCTTTCAAAAAAATACGGCAACATTGCGCCACAATCCCTTGCCACAATTCAAAGAAAAATATTAATGGTGGAAGAAATGGGAGGAGAAAATTTTTTCCAAGAACCTTCAGTTAAAATCGACGACTTCCTCCAAGTAGATACAACAGGCATGGGCATTGTAAATATCATTATGGCAAAGAAGTTAATTAACAACCCGGGCCTATACAGCATGTTTTTACTCTGGCTACTGTCGGAGCTCTTTGAAAACTTGCCTGAAGTGGGAAACCCGGAGAAGCCCAAGTGCGTCTTCTTCTTTGACGAAGCACACCTGCTCTTTGCAAATGCGCCGAAGCACATGGTGGACAAAATCACCCAAATCGTAAGGCTCATACGTTCAAAGGGCGTGGGAATATTTTTCATCACTCAAAACCCAATAGACATACCGCCGGATATACTAAACCAATTGGGAAACCGTGTCCTACATCAACTGAGAGCCTTTTCGCCGAGAGAACTTCAAGCGGTAAAAGAAATGGCAATGACCTTCAGACCAAATCCGAAATTTGAAGTAAAAGACGAAGTCATGAACTTAAAGACCGGAGAAGCATTAGTCTCCGTACTTCAGGAAGACGGCAGCCCCTCCCCGGTGGAAAAGGCACTGATCGTGCCGCCACACTCATCCTTTAAGACAATAGAAGCAGGAGACCTTCAATATATAAAAGAAAACTCCCCATACTACAGAATGTATAAAGACTTAATCGACAGAGAAAGCGCCTACGAAATATTGGAACAAAAAGCAATTCAAAGTGAGAGAGAAGAAGAGCTTAGAAAAGAAAGAGAAGCCTTGGAAAAAGAAAGACTTGCCATGGAAAAAGAAAGATCCAAACAGTATAAGAAAAACAAATCCTATGTAGATAAGGGCATCGACTCAATGCTCGGCACAGTCACACGCACCATAGGTAGACAAATCGCCAGGTCCATTATGGGATCATTAAAGAGAAGATAGTTAATAACTATCTGCAATACTTGATGTTTGAAATAATTGTTGAGCTGAATCAACAGTGTAAGGAGGTCTTATGAAAAAATATTTTTACACCTTGGTTAACTTGGTATTAATATACCTCTTTGACAATATCTATTTGGAAAAAGTAAAGACATATTATATCGGCGGCAAGAGTTCAATAGTATTAAATATAATATTGCTTTTGGCGGTAGGATTATTAACCCTATTGATATTTAAAGACACTGCAAAGAAAAAAGATAAGGTGTTTTCAATAATTCTATTTGCAATAACTATTGCATACCTTTTGTCAATTTTTATCGGCGGAAAGTATTCCGACATAATTTTAAAGACAAAGTTCACGGCACTGTTTAAGTATTTAATATTTATAACACCAGGCACCATGTACCTGTCATTTAAAAAATAGGCAAAAAATTTCCCCTCTTTAGGAGCTCTTAATTATGAATGTATTTCTTTAAAATCTAATCGGCATTAAGGCATAAGCCTTTGTGCCCTTTTTTTTATACCATTTTCCAAACATAACTCGGCAATCATTAATTAATCCTATAATTTATGGACTAAGTTATTAATGCAAATATACGTTATTAATAAATTTTGATGAAAATATCTCATAAAAATTATCTTTTTACTATCAAAGATGAAATCAGGTCTTAATTAACTAGCAATATTTTGATTATAGAATCAAACATATACAGCTGGTATAATTCTAAGCATAGAATTTGGAGGTGTATTTATGAAAATTACAACATTTTTTGATTTTTGCTCAGGAATAGGGGGTGGTAGATTAGGTCTTGAAAACTGTGGATTGGAATGTGTAGGATCGTCAGATACAAGTAGATTAGCTAATACAACATATGATCTTTTATTTCCTAATAAAAAGGATATAAATTACGGTGATTTGAAAAAAATAAATCCGAAATCTCTTCCTAATTATGATCTTTTGATAGCAGGGTTTCCATGTCAAAGCTTTTCTGTAATAGGTAGACAACAGGGAACAAAAGATCCTAGAGGGCAAATAATATACTATTTAATGAATATAATAGAGGAAAACAAGCCTAAGGTTTTTATTTTAGAAAATGTAAAGGGTCTAATTAGCCATGACAATGGAAAAACTTTTAAAGAAATAGCAAAAGCTTTATCTGATATTGGATATGATGTTTTTTATAAAGTTTTGAATAGTATTGACTATGGAGTTCCTCACATGAGGCAAAGAATATTCATCGTAGGATTTCGTGGAGATCTTCATGTTCAGAAAAATGACTTTAAATGGCCCTTAACAAAACCTCGTGTAAATATTGCAGACTTCTTGTTTCCTGAAAATAATGAAATGCCAATAGAAGAAAAACGATGGTTTTACTATGATTATTTAAATAATGCTAAGAACAAAGGTAAATTTGATATCCATGAGATACTAAAACAAGATAATTTAATAGTGGATACTCGCATGTCAGATTTGAGATTATATGTAAATAGAATGCCTACATTAAGAGCTCATAGAGACGGTATTTACTATGTAAGAAATAAAAAAATGTACTATTTAACTGGAGCAGAAGCTCTTTTATTCCAAGGATTTAGTAAAAATCATTTGGCTAGAGTAAAAGATAAGGTTACTAATAGACATTTATTAATGCAAGCTGGAAATGCTATGACAGCAAATGTTGTTGAAGAAATAGGAAAATCAATATTAACTACTTTAGGAGGAATAAATGGATAATTGGAAAACTTTTGAGCTAGATTGTACTGAGTATTTAAACAAAGAATATGGCGGAAACTTTACACACTTAGGTTTCAGCGATTCAACTGTAAGTGATATTAAATATGAAAATAATTCAAAATTATTTTATATAGAAGCAAAAATGCCATCTGCACAAAGCGGTCAATTTGTTCTCTTGCCAGATTATGGGAGTAAGGAATTTATATTTTCTACAAGAAATAAAACAAAACAAAATGAAAACACTGATTTTATTATTCAATATATGAATAAAAATTTTGAAAGATATGCAAATGCTGGAACCGCTGGTGAAGATATAGAGATAGATCAAAAAATTTTTAATTCATGGATAGTAAATTCATATAAAGAGAAGATGGTTAAATTTTTTATTACAAAAGGAGATAATTATATTATATTTCCAATAGAAAAATACGGTGAATATTTTTCTATAACAGCAAAATATAGAATTAAAAAAAGTGGCTCATCTAAAGTTCCTAAAAGCAGCCAGGATGATGTTTTAGAAAAAATTGAATCAATGAGCATAAAATTCAAACTATTAGATGACTTCGAAATAGAGTCTAGCCAGGATCTTAATAAAATAAAAATCAAAGTATTGGATTCTGATTATATGTTTAGTCGTAAGAAAGATAATATTTATAGAATAAGGAAACTTTCCAACACTAGAAATGCTAATGTTATTTTCAGTATTCAGCTTCTTAAAGAACAAGACTCTGCAGATTTAAAAAATTTTATAAGTAACCTATAAATATTTAAAGTATCTAGATATCTGATTCTAGGTACTTTAAATATTTATTTAGAGATGTCTTGTAGTTCGAAATTTCAGGTTTATTAATCGGAAGATTAGTATTTCTTAAAACATTATTTTTATTATCCTTGTCTCGACTTAGTAAGTTCAGTAACCCTTTACAAAGATCTAAGTTATACTGTTCATCAATATTTGTGTGCAAATCTGAATATAAAATTTCTTTATCAATTCTTTTTAATCTACTAACTATATCAGAAGTTGTTTTTTTGTTATGACCTTTAGATAATAGCCAGTTGCTGAATCCCACTATATTCATAATTTAAAGCATCTCCTATTTGTTTTGTTATAAGTTGGAGTACATCAATAACTACAGAATTTCCAAGTTGTTTATATGCTTGATTATTATTAGGATTTAATTTGAAACTATCAGGAAATCCCATTATTCGAGCACATTCTCTAGGGTGTAATCTCCTAGTTTTACCATTAATTAAATATCCTCCCGTTTTAGCAAATACTCCTCCTCCATATGCAGATAAAGTTATAGCTATTCCTTTAGGTGAGTATATTCTTTCACCTTGTCCACCTTTTCCAACAGTTCCCACCCTGATTGTCGATGGAAAGTTGTAATTGATGTCAATTTTTTCATTAAGTCTTAAATCTTCACGATCAACAATCAAGCTATTAACTTCATCATCGCTTATTAGAAAATCTTCGACAAATTTATTTAACTTAAATGGTCTTGGAAATGTGAACACTTCTCTGCTTATATCATTCCTAAAACATATCATATATATTCTCTCACGCTTTTGTGGAACTCCATAATCAACAGGATTAAGAACACTATATTGAAAACTGTAACCTAATTCATACATAGTATTTCTTACCACATTAAGAGTTTTCCCCCCATCGTGTGTTGCGAAATTTTTTACATTTTCAAGAAACACTACCATAGGTCTTTTTTCTTTTACAATTCTTGCTACATCAAAAAACAACGTCCCTCTGCTGTCTTCAAATCCTTGTTGCTTTCCACTAATAGAAAATGCTTGGCATGGAAATCCAGCACATAAAATGTCATGATCAGGAATGTTTTTTTCATCTACTTGTGTTATGTCACCATCGGGAACATCGCCAAAATTCATTTTATAAGTCTCTTGAGCATATTTATCCCACTCATTTGAATAAACGCATTGTGCTCCAAATGATTCTAATGCAATTCTAAAACCTCCAATACCGGCAAACAAGTCTATAAACGTATAACCTAGTAAAGATTTATTATCTACTTTAATCATAACGACCTCCATAAATAGCGCACTGCGCATATCATACTTTTATTATAGTTTTATAAACTAATGCTGTCAATGATGCAGTTTAATATAAACTATAAAATATGATATAATCTAAGTAATATACTGCGAATAGCATGAATTAATTTATTTTTTTAGTGTGTGAGGTGTATAAAAATAGAAAATAAACTACACTTATTAAAAGATAAAGAAATTTTAGCCGTTTTGGATGGGGATACAAAACTTGGTGTTTATACTTTTTCTGATTACTCAACGATAGAAATGAAAATGCCATATTTGAGTGGTCCTGCTCTATGCCAAATATCTACTAAATTTGGTTTAGCTGTGGATTACAATTTTAATGGGCAAGTATTAAGTAGGTGGCAATATTTCTCACATCTTATTGATTATTGTGTCGATAATAATCTTTGTTCAGAGTTATTAGCTTATATTTTCAGGAAAGAAGCTTTTTCTAAAATCCTAATCGACATTAACCCTCAAGAAATAGACAATTGTTACAACACAATTATTAATAGTGCTATAGATAAAATTAATGGTATCCTGTATTTTGGAAATAACGAATTCGTTAAAATTGGCAACAATTATATTATAAGATCAAAAGAAGAAAGCATATTAGTTTATACACCTAAGATAAAAAACATTGACCGGGATTATATAAATGAAATCTCTTTAAGGGCTTTAGACGATATTAACAATAAACATTATGATAGTGCTATTACAAAATCCAGAACAATGTTAGAAGAAGTATTTCTATACGCAATAGAGGCAAAAAACGAAAAGCCCAATTCGTCTGGTAATATTCAAAAGTTATATAGACAAGTTCGAGAACTTTATAACATGCACACAAATAAAAATATGGATAGAAGAATAAATACATTACTTTCAGGACTAAGTAGTATCGTTACTGCAATATCTGATATGAGAAATAGTAATAGCGATTCGCATGGCGTAGGCTCTGCTAGAATTAGCATAGACAATCATCATGCATTACTTGTTCTTAATTCAGCAATGGCAATGTCTGATTTTATTTTGTCCGTTCAATCTAAGCAAACATAAAAAAACTCTTATAATTAAATAAGAGTTTTTTTTATTTTTCTTCCAGGCTCTTTAGCCACATGTCGTAGTAGAGGCCCTGTTGTTTTAAAAGTTCTTCGTGTGTTCCTTCTTCGGATATTCGACCTTTGTCCAAGACGATTATCTTGTCGCAGTCCATGATTGTGGAAAGTCTGTGGGCGATGATAAATGTGGTTCTGCCTTCCTGTATTGTCTTTATACCGGACTGGATTAATTTTTCCGTCTCTGAGTCGATACTTGCCGTGGCTTCGTCCAATACCAATATTTTCGGGTCGTGAACCAATGCCCTTGCAAAGGAGATGAGCTGTCTCTCGCCTAAGGAGTAGGTCATGCCCTTTTCCGTGACGGGAGTCTTTATCCCTTCACTTAGTTTGGAGAGAAAGTCTTCCGCTCCTACTCTTATTAAAGCTTCTTCAACCGTTTTTTCATCTATCCCGGGCGTATTTAAAGACACGTTTGATTCTATTGTCCCCATAAATAAAAATGGGTCCTGTATTACAATGCTCATGTCTTTTCGTAAATCTCTTAGGGACGTCTCTCCTATGTCCTTGCCTCCGATGGTGATTTCTCCCGAGTCGGGATCGTAAAATCTGAAGAGAAGATTCATAAGAGAGCTTTTGCCTGCCCCTGTTCTTCCCACAATTCCAACGGAGCTTCCTTCTCTTACTTTAAAGGACAGGTCGTGAAGCACCGGTTCTCCTTCCACATATGAGAAGTCCACGTTTTTAAATTCCACGTCTCCTTTTACTTCCGCGCCTCTTTCTTCCAAGTTTTCTAAGTTCAAATCCAAGTCAAACATCATAAAGGCGTGTTCCGCCGATGCCATTGACCTTTGAAATGTGCCGATGGTCATCATGGTGTTGTTGATGTTGTCAAAAAATTGGTTGGCGTAGTTTATAAATACATATATCATCCCTACCGTTGCATAGTCTCTGCCCTTTAACATTCCCATTCCGAAGTAAAGGAGGACCAAGGTCAGGGTTATTGTCCTCATGGTAGTTGAAAAATTAAATCCCAAGTACGCCGCAAGCATGGAAAGCCTTTTGTCCTGTTTAAAGGCCTTATCGTTTAAAGTTTCAAAATCGGACATTTTCTTGTCCTTGCCGTTAAAGGTCCTTATTACATTAATTGTGTTTACGGATTCGTTAAATGTGGAGTTGATTTCCGACACAAATTCCCTTCTCTTAAAGCTGCCGTCCTTCATAATTTTGGCATAGGTCATTGAGCCTAAAATTACAATGGGAAGAGGTATTAAAAGCGGCAGTAAAAGCCTTGGCTGTATCCTTATTATTTGCACGATAATACTTGCAATGGTTATTAATGGCACGATTAAATTGGATATTGCCGTTTGGAAAAAGTCCTTTATAAGTGCCGGGTCGCTTCCAACTCTTGAGGAAATTCTTCCCGCCGGCTCTTTGTCAAAATAGCTTACCGGAAATCTTAAGACTCTTTTAAACAGGTCGTTTTGAATATAGTATACGGACTTGCTTGCCCCCTTCGCCAAAATTATTTCCGACGCATATGTCAATACTGCGTACAAGAGGAGGCAGTATAAAAACTGTGTAATCTTATGCCAAAATAGAGGATAATCAACTATTCCCACTCCTTCTTTTAAGAGGGTGTTTAATATTTCTCCAACTATTAAAGGCGCTTTCAGCCTGAAATAAATTGCCGCCGGTGCTAAAAGTGTGCCGATTAAAATATAGTATTTGACTTTTCCCAAGTAGTGAAGCATGGTCTTATTGATTTTTTTCATTTGCCCCTCCTCTTACTTGGTACATGTACTGCTCTTTATACCATCCGCCGGCATTTAAAAGCTCCTCGTGTGTGCCTCTCTCTACAATCTCCCCTTGTTCCAAGACTATTATAAGGTCGGCGTTTTCCACGGCGGAAAGCCTGTGGGATACGATTATATTGGTGCGGCCCTTTCTCTTCTCGTTTATGTGGGAGATAATTTTCTTCTCCGTATTTGAGTCTACGGCGGAAAGGGAGTCGTCCATAATGAGAAGTTCCCTGTCCGCAATTATCGCCCTCGCTATGGCGATTCTCTGCTTTTGTCCGCCGGATAGAGATATACCCTTCTCTCCCGCCAGGGTGTCAATGCCTTCGTTAAAAGAACTTATGTCTTTTTGAAGGTCCGTTATCTTAAGGACTTCATTCAGTTCTTCCTCTGTAGCCTCACTTCTTCCGAATAATATATTTTCTTTAATTGATTTGGAAAAAAGCACACTCTCCTGAGGCACATAGGAAATTTTTTCAAAGATAGAGTCCACCTCATACTCTTCAATGGGCGTGCCGTTTATAAAAAGCATGTCCTTATCCAAAGGATATTCCCTGAGTAGCTGTTTTATAAAAGTGCTCTTCCCGGATCCTGTACGTCCCACAACTCCCAAGGTCATGCCTCGCTTTATGTCTACGTTAATGTCCTTTAAGTTGCAGTCCTTGGATGTGGGATATTTAAAGTTCAAATTTCTATACTCAATGTCTCTTACTCCCTCTAAAATTTTGTGACCAGCGTTGTCTAAAATTTCGTCGGGGTAATTTAGGGTACGTTTAAGTCTTTCAAGACCTGCCTTGCCGAAAGACATGGAAGTAAAAAACTCCGCAATTGCCATCATGGGCCAAACAAGCATGCCCAAGTAGATTTGAAGGGAGATTAAGCTTCCCAAGGTCATGTCCCCTGTCTTGATCATCCTTGCTCCCAAGTAGAGACAGACAAAGAATGAAAAGGCGGGAAGCAAGTTTACAAATAATCCGTAGGAGCTATCCAGGTATGAAAGCTTCATGTTTTCTCTGTAGGAGTCTTTAGTCAATTTTTCAAAAGCTGTAACGGTTTGGTCTTCGCTGCTGTATGCCCTAATAACTCGTATGCCTTGGCCCATTTCCAAAACCGCATTGTTGATTTCGGAATTTTTTCTCTGCACTACCTTGTATTGGTCTTCCAATCTATTTGAAATAAAATTGACTATGGGAATAATTAATACGAGTGGAATTACAGAGACTATCGCCAGTTTAAATGATGAACCTAAAGACATCATTACAATGATAAAAATGGGATAAATAATTCCGTCAAAGAGAGCCATGAGTCCGAAGCTTATAGCATCCACCACAAATTGTT
Organism: uncultured Eubacteriales bacterium; assembly: GCA_902488815.1. GTDB lineage: Bacteria > Bacillota > Clostridia > Tissierellales > Peptoniphilaceae > KA00134. The sequence continues at coordinate 12,448 of CABTXP010000031.1, forward strand.
GGTCGGAAGTGATGTTGGTCATAAGCTCTCCCGATGTGTTGTTCTCAAAAAATTTGCCGGTGGAGTTTAAAATTTTTGCATAGAGTTTGGACTTCATGTTCTTGCTGTAAAGATCTCCCGCAACCCAAAGATTTTTCGTCCAGATGAGGCCGAAAAGATATCCCACGAGAGAAATTACTGTTAAGAGAATAATTTTTCGGGACAAAAATTCCCCTGTAAGGTCGCCGCCGTTAATACTGTCCGCCACAAGGGAAATAATTTTCGGCGGGATTACTCCTATTAATTCCACAATGCCCAAAAATACAAATGCCAATATGTAATTCTTTTTATATTTTTTAAAATGGTCGCCCATTTCTCTGTAAAATTTCATTAAGTCCTCCGCTTTACAGAATATCATTTTTAAGAATCATAATAAAGATTCAGATGTCGAAGTTGTTTTCTTTTTTAACACATCCTTCTTAAACGCACTTAAACTAAGTCAAATTTGTTTAAACAACTTGACAGTATTTTTTTAATTTGATAAAATATTTTCGTATTCGAAGATGGTTACCTATTCGAAATTGAAATGGTAGTTTTTATCTGGATATGTATTTCGAACGAGAGCTTACGCCTCATCTGATGTGATAAGGTGAAAGGCTGAAAAGAAGTGCATGGATTACAGAGTTTTTACAAGAAAAAATCAACAAAATAAATAGCATCACACCATCAAATTGCAAAGAGAGAGACCTTGCAATTTTTTTATTGCTTAGGTCTTCGACTGAAGCTATAGGAGGCTATATGTTAGACAGATTATTGCGTTGGTTTAGTCTTGACAAGAAACAGGCAGGCAAAATCATTTTAGGGTCATTTATTATGGCATTTTCTTTGGTCAATATCCATTCACAATCTGGTATTACCGAAGGCGGAATCTTGGGACTATCCATGTTTTGTTACAAGGTTTTAAACTGGGACGCTGCAATTATTCAATTTTTATTAGATGCCGGATGTATTATTTTGGCTATTTCTTATTTTGGTAAACCCTTTTTGAAAAAGACCGCATTTACTATTTTAGTCTTTTCAAATATTTACAAAATTATTTTGTTAATCGGTCCGATACTTCCGAACTTTTATCACGCACCTTTATTGGCGGCGATCTTGGGAGGAATAGGCATCGGTGTAGGAGCAGGCCTTGTTATTAGTCAAGGAGGAGCTGCAGGTGGAGACGATGCAATTGCACTTTTGTTTTCTAAGAAGACAAAGGCAAGCCTTGCCACGTCATACCTTGTTATGGACGTAGTTGTACTTTTATTGTCACTTGTCTATATTCCTTTCGCGAGAATTTTCTTCTCCCTTATTACGACAACTGTTTCGTCTGTAATTGTGGGACAGTTTGAAGTTGAGTTACCGAAACAAAAGGTACCTACGGGAAGAATTACTGCGTAAATTTTTGAGACACATGTGTGTCTCTTTTTTTATTTGTGAAACTTATTTAATTATCTTGCAGGGATAAATGTTCGGGCATAAAAATAAGGACACCTTTATGAAAGGTGCCATTATTATACAAATTTTAAAATATGGTCGTTAAGTAAAATATATATTATTGGCTTAGAGATAATTTGCCTTCTTTTAAAATAAAAACTTTTTTTACATATTTAGCAAATTCACTATTATGTGTAACTACAACTATTGTTTTTCCAAAATTATCATTCAAATATTTTAGCATTCTAATTATCTGTTCTGTATTTGCACTATCCAAATTCCCGGTAGGCTCATCAGCAAAAATGATGTCCGGATCATTCATTAATGATCTAATTATAGCTACTCTTTGTAGTTCTCCACCGGAAATTTCATAAGAGTATTTATTATAAATATTATATAACCCAAATTCTTCTAAATATTTTAATGCTTTATTTTTAGATTCCTCTGAAGATTTCTTAGCTATAAGGCTTGGCAGTATGATATTATCCAATATGTTTATTGACGGTAATATTTTAAAATCCTGAAAAACATATCCTATTTTATTTTTTCTAAGTTTTGCAACCTCAGAAAAAGTTATTTTTCTGATACTTTTTCCGAAAAATAATACTTCTCCTGAA
>CABTXP010000032.1 GCA_902488815.1 uncultured Eubacteriales bacterium
AGTCCTCTTTCCCGCACCAAGTAACCACGTTTTATACGTGGTTTTTTTATTTTACACACATATTTCATACATTCGTGTTAAGATATAATAAATTATATTTAAGGATGATTACATGGATAATAAAAAGAATTTTTTTAACGGGAGATACGGCAGAGACGAGTTAGGCGTTTTTATGTTCTTCATTTCTCTCTTCCTCATAGTTCTTGCAACTGTGACAAGGATATCTCTCTTTTATTCAATAGGCGTTGTGACTTTGGTTTTTGAAAATTTTAGAGTTTTATCAAAAAATATTCCTGTGAGAAGGAAAGAAAACGAACAGTTTTTAAAGTTGGTGTCTCCTGTCACAAATAAAATTTCTATTTGGAGGCGAAATTTCAGAGACAGAAAAGTCTACAAATATTTAAAATGCCCTCACTGCGGCACAACTTTACGCGTACCTCGCGGCAAGGGCAAAATAAAAGTCAGATGTAAAAAATGCGGAACAATTTTTGAAGCCAGATCTTAAAGGATTTTTGCAAAAAAATCTTTTGGGTCTGCTTTTTTTATCAGCTCTTCTCTCTCTATTTCCTTGGTGATAAATATTTTTTCCCCACCATCTTCAATTACTTTCTCTACTATAGACTTCATTTCATTTAAATCTTTTTTTGTCCTCACATAGTAGCGGCGTTTTATCGAGGCACTATTCGCCTTTACTCTTCCCGAAATTTTCACCGGGTACCAGTTCCCGGATATGACATCTAATATGTCCCTTACTACGGCATCACCTGTCGGGAGCGACCCTGCTCCGCCGCCGCCAAGTGAAATTGTGCCGGCGTTGTTAAAATCAATTTCCACCAAGTTAAGAGCATCATTCGTATTATAAAAATTTGAACTCGCCTTTACGACGGTAGGCTCTACTGCAAAAGTATTGTCCTTCAAATTTCCCACGGCAATAAGTTTTATAGTCGCCCCCACCTTCTTAACGCATTCCACGTCTTTTTTGGAAATTTCACTTATTCCTCTTACGACAATGTTGTCCTCTCCCACATATTTTTGCGCCGCAATTGAAGACAGTATGTTTAACTTTCTCATGGCATCAAAGCCCTCAACGTCGTCGGTAGGGTCCGCCTCAGCGTAGCCAAGCTCCTGCGCCGTCTTTAAAACTTCACTGTATTCCTTGCCTTCTTCAAACATATTTGAAAGTATGAAGTTACTTGTGCCGTTTAAAATTCCCCTCACTTCACTTACTTCGTTTGATATAATACCTCGCCTCAAAACTTCAATACAAGGTATTGCCGCCGCAACTGAACTTTCGTACAAAAATGCCACATTGTTTTCATTTGCAATTCGGGTAAATTCTTCAAAATATTTCGACACCACGGCTTTGTTGGAGCTCACCACAGGAACGTTTCGCATTAAACATGTCTTAATGTACTTATAAGACGCCTCCACATCTCCTGTCATTTCAGCCACAACATCCAAATCGGCGCTTAAAAAGTCTTCAAAATCATTTGCCAACAGGTGGGCATAGTCCTTCGCCTTATCCTTGTTTCGCACCAAAATTTTTACGACTTCTACGTCTTCATTTAAATAACTTTTTATCTCAGCTTTGCGCTTATTTAAAATTTCAAAGGCACCTTTGCCTACAACTCCGAATCCTATTAAACCAATTTTTTTCATCTGTCCCTCCTTTTATCATTATAACCTATTAAAGAGTTGAATTATATTTTCATAGGTGGTATATTTACAATAAATTTTAAGGGAGTGATACCATGAGTTATAACTTAGCCGTTTTAGGTGCCACAGGTCATGTGGGCCAAAAGATGATAGAAATTTTGGAAGAAAGAAGACTGCCAATAGATGAAATATATTTTTTCGCTTCAAAGAGATCGGCGGGAAATAAAATACAATTTTTAAATAAAGACTATGAGATTATTGAACTGACGGAGGAGAATTTAGGTAAGTGTAAAATCGACTTTGCCCTTTCGGCACTAGATGCAAAGCTTTCAAAAGAGTTTTCGCCTGTCGTAGCAAAAAACGGCGGAGTTGTCATTGACAACTCATCGGCATATAGAAACGAAGAGGGCTATCCTCTCGTCGTGCCTGAAATAAATCCAGAAGAAGCCTTTAAAAACAAGGGCATAATTGCAAGTCCCAACTGCAGCACTATTCAGTCTGTCGTTGCCCTTGAGCCGCTGTACAAAAAATACGGCATTGAGAGAATAATTTACACCACTTATCAAGCCGTCTCAGGCTCAGGCAAAAACGGCACGGAAGATTTGAATCGCGGCATTAAAGGAGAGGATCCCAAATTCTATCCCTACCCTATTGCCTTTAACATCCTGCCTCACATTGACGACTTTTTGGATACAGGTTACACCAAGGAAGAAATGAAGATGGTAAATGAAACAAGGAAGATCTTCGGCGACAATGATTTAAAAATTACTGCGACGGCGGTGAGAGTTCCCGTTTACAACTCACACTGTGTGGCAATAAACGTGGAGCTTAAAAAGCCCTTTGAGATTGAAGACATATTTGAAATGTATAAAAATTTCCCGGGCATTGTCCTTATGGACGACGTGAAAAACAATGTTTATCCAATGCCTGTTAGTGCCGACGGCAAGGACGAAGTCTATGTGGGTAGAATCAGAAGGGACGACTCAATTGAAAACGGACTTAACTTGTGGTGCGTGGCAGACAACGTGAGAAAGGGCGCAGCACTTAATACAATTCAAATCCTTGAACTTATTGCAAAGTAGAAAGTAAAAGTATCAGCATTAGCCGATACTTTTATTTTTTTTGGAATAAACAAGTCCTAATATATATCCTGCAAAATATCCTATTACACCCCCACATAAAGTGAGCATTAAAATTTCAACGTCTCTGAACCTGTTTAATGAAAAAGCTATAATAAGGGTCAACAGAGCAAAGATAATTGCGCCCGATATCATAATTTTTTTTGACGTTTCGACGTTAAGAGTTCCTTCATCATAACACACATCAGTGCCCTTTAATATATAGTCGGTACTCACGCCGAATAAATCGCTTAAGGCAATAATTTTATCCAAGTCCGGCATACTTTGACCGCTTTCCCACTTGGAGACAGCTTGACGAGATACGCCGATTTTGTTTGCCAACTCTTCTTGGGACAAGCCCATTTTCTTTCTAAGTAAATTAATTCTATCTTTCAAAACTTCCTCCTTAATGTAAATTTACACTAAAGTGCAGTTGCAATACAAGGTATAGGCCATTGCAAAATGTAAACCGCCGGTTGCATATAAATTTAGAGACCATTTAGGTCTCTTTTTTTTGTGCCGTCCCCTAACGGGGTTCTAAAAAAAGGAAGAAAAATATGATAAATATCGTCCGTCCCCTGTCGGGGTTCTAAAAAAAGGAAGAAAAACATGTGTGTCCGTCCCCGCGTGGGGATTACAAGATTATAAAAAAGATAATTACTCAATCCTTCGCGCGTCCGTCCCCGCATGGGGATTACCGGAAAAATCGCAAGAACTGACAGCACGTATTGGTCGTGTCCGTCCCCGTGTGGGGATTACTCAAAAAAATAGACGGCGTAACCGTTGAAATAGGTTCGCATCCGTCCCCGCATAGGGATTACTGAAGAATAAAAAAAATCAAGACTCACCATCATGTCGCGCCCGTCCCCGCATGGGGATTACCTTAATCACGCTTCTGAAAAAGACTGGAAAACGTGTCCGTCCCCGCGTGGGGATTACCAGATAACTTCATGGATCACTGGTTTTTGTTCAGTCTGTCCGTCCCCGTGTGGGGATTACTTTAACACTAATTGTTATGCCAGAGAGAAAAAGATCGTGTCCGTCCCCTGTCGGGGTTTAATTAAAAGGAGAATTAATAATGATAAAAAGTATTAGTTCCCGTCCCCTGTCGAGGTCCATAAGTAAGACTTTAAATTTTTTAAGCGTCTCGATGTAAGACGTTAATCATATAATCTTTTCGGGCACTACCTATGCCATAAGCAAATAAAGTAATGCCCTGTCATTTACACTCTGTCCACTTCTTTAAACGAGATTTCACACAGTCCGATTTCCAAAAGCTTCCTGTTGTAATTTGTCATCTTTACCCTTTGGGGTGAAGCGAACTTTACATGTCTGTGGCCTTTGCCGGGAGATTTCCTGTCCAAAATTCTCTTGGCATATTCAAAGCCTTTATCCTCATCAAATATGGGATAGGTCAAAGTCTTGGACACATATCCGGAGCCGCCGCCTAAGTAGATGTAGCTTCCCTCTCTCCTACGAAAACCGAAGTGTTCCAAAAAATAATAACTCACGTCGTCAAAAAAATATCTGATTGCGTCCTTAATTTCTTCTATATCCATTATAAATCTGTCGTCCAATACCATTTGAAACTTTATTGTCTCTCCGGGCCTAATACTCTCTCTGTAAACAGAGATGTTGTTTTCGCTTTTATTTATTCCCACGTCAATTTTTTGGCTGAGGATTAATTTGTCCTTTGATATAGGATCGCTGTCTGAAATTTGAAGATATTTAAAGGTGTTAATGTCTTTCTCCTTAATTACACCTATGGCCTTTTTTTCAATTTCATTCATTTTCCATGCGACATAGTTGTCCCTTTTTCTTCTGTCTCTTAAATATTCGTCCAAAAATTTATATTTCGACGGATTCTTCACGCCTTCGCCGTGTAAAAGTTCAGATATTATTGCAAGCCTTATTGCTCCCTTTAATGTACTGCCGGGGACATAGGGATTCATATTTTTGTCCTTCATCGCCATTGCGATTTCGTTTAATGATCCCCTCTTAGGTTTCTTTAAAGAGTCAGTTGAAATTTCGTAGGCGGAAAATTCTTTAAAGTTTTCCATGCCCACTCCCTTGAGCCAAGTGTACAAATCCTTATGTCTGCTCTTGTTGTCAATAAAATAGGATTCGAAGTTGTCCTGTAAGTTGTTTTCAATGACCCGCTTTAAAAACTTTCTCTCGTCAACCATGTATGCAGTTTTTTTGCCGTAGTCGTAAATGTATCCGGTTTTGTTTTTCTTTTCGCCGCTGCCTATGTGTAGCGGGCCTATTGTCTTTACACTTACTTCATATACCCTTTTCATCTCTTCACCTCCAGCCAAAGAGGTTTTGCGTATCTATAGACGGGATGAACAAAATCTGTGTCCACTCTATATATATCGCCTGTAAATCTGTTTTCAAAAATCGAGCCTGAGTTAAAGAAGTTCATGGGGCGCTTCTTAAATGTTTGAGCCCTTCTTCCCTCTTCATCGGCGGAGAAAATAAATCCGCCGCGTTTGATGAGTGAGTATCTCGCATTTATTAAAGCCTGTTCCAATTCGTCCTCTCTTGCCATGGACGTGGTAAGGAGCATCTCGCCTCTGTCTCTTCCCACCCTACCTAAAAGTTGTGGGGGCAGCTCTTCTATTGCCAAGTCAAACTTGCCCAAGCCTTGAGACCTTTTGCCGCCTATGCCTGAATAGGAAAGAGCCTTTAACACTTCTTCCAAATCTCTCTTAGCTTCTTCCGTCTCAAAGCCTGCCATAAAGTACGTGCCGCATCCGTCCCCAAATCTGAACTGCTTTACTTGAAATATTTTGTGGTCTCCTTCCAAGTCGCACTTGATCTTAGGATCCGTCTGTTCATCGCCTATACCTTTTGAAATTTTAAGTATCTTTTCAGGATCGGCCTTGCCCTTTACATAGTCTTCCCACATTGAGAGAGGTATGTACTCTATCTTCTTGTAAAGTTTTTTCTCTACACTGTCTCCCCTGTTACTTTCAAATTGTAAAAAGGGCTTGGGCAAAAAATATTCCTTTCCCATGTACGGAAAACCGTCTGTAAGATAAATATCTTTTTCAAAATGACCGAGCATCTTTTGCAAAAATTCTTTACCTGTTAAAGCACTTTCGTTAATGACGGCGGAGTACAATACATCTGCAAAAATTTTAAGGCTGTGGGTTTCCAAATTGCCAAGGCCCATGTGAAGGCCCGTATTAAATTGTAATTTGTAAATTCCGTACTTCATCTCATGCCTCAAATTTTTCTTTTATTGCCTCTACTCTTTCCCCGTCAATATCTCCCGTGACTAAATTTATTTTTAAATCTTTAATCTTTACTCTGCCGTATCCCCTGGATCCGGAGCCGCCTAATGCACTGTATTTTAAAAGTTCAAAGGCCTCTTTTAAGTAGCCTAAGTCTTCCTCTATATCTTCGTCCTTTTCCCCATTGTAAATTATATTTAAGCCGAACTCGGAGCCGCGTATAACCCTTTCAATTTGACGAGGCACTGCTATTGAGGTAAATCTTTCAATGTAGTTTTCAAATTTTACTTCCGTAACTTCGTTAATACCTATGGATTTAAAATAGTCCTTGTTGGTTAAAAAGGCATCGGAAAAATATAATCTGCTCATTTGAGGATTGGTGTTTTCCTTTGTGCTGCCTGAGCCGAAGAGTCTACACACCAATTCCACATCGTCGTTGTGTGTCTTTTTTATTTCCTTGCCGTACTTTTCCTGTAACAAAAAGCGAAGCTTGCCCTTTATACTGCTCCCCGGGATAAAGGGGTCGTTGGTCTTTACGTCTCTCATTACGGGACTGTCTACCGCACCTATGGCTGAAAACTCTTTACTGCCACCTATGTGCATGCCTGTTAAAACTTCTATTGTGCCTGTGATTTCAAATTTTCCTGACATTTTATACCCCCTATGAATCCTTTCCGCCTTCAAATCTATGATAAGCTACCAAGGCTTCCATGTATTTGCAAAATAGTATGAGCTTTTCTCTACTGTCTCCTATTGACTTTATTAAATTTATTAAATCCGCCATTTGTATAAACTGCTCAACGTTTTTGTCTCTGCCGGACTCGTAGACGAATTTTGTCCTTAAAAGTTGTACCGACATTAGTTCTTCTTCATCCAAAGGACCTTTTTTCCTCTTGGCGTTGTCGTAAATAGTCGAGGTAATGGTCAGAATGTTTCTGATTTGGGACGTGGTAAGTCGTATCCTTCCTCCTCCTGATTCTTTTAATTTGAGGATAACTTCTTCCGCTCGGTCCACGTAATTTGTGTTTGTAAGTTCCATACTATCTCCTTTCTAAGTAAAGAAATATGTGCATTGCGGCGATAAATTCTTTACGATCTTTTGCCGACTTTGCAAATTTATATACAGCCTTTGAAAATTCCTGATGTATTTTTCTCAGCTCCTCTTCTTTAGGTTCCGCCCTTGCTAAAGTGTAGGCAAGTCTTGCAAGGTTAAGCTTTTCATCCATCTTTGTAAAAAGCTCCAACACTCTGTAGAGAAATACCTTGCCCTTGTCATCAAGATTTGTGACTCTCTTTTTAATAACTGAAAATTTTTCTCCCAAGACATTTTTAATAAAGTCTTCCCATGAAAACACCAAGTCTTCATTGAATATGCAGACTGAGTTTTTGCTCATCTCCACATTGTCCTTCATGTACTTGTTGGACTTTGCCGCATCTTCAAGCCTACCTGTGGCTTCCGACATGAGCTTGATGGAAAATCTTTCAGGATAAATTCCGATGCCTGCCGAAAGAGTTAAGGCTCCCATGGAAAATTTCTTGAGTCTTTCGTGAAGGTCTACGGCAAATTCCAAAATGTCGTCCCAAGCTCCAAGTACAAAGACATCATCTCCTCCTGAGTAGACGATAAGTGCCTTTCTTGCTCTCTCATCTCTCTCGGTGAGAAAGAAAGTCCCTTCTTCCAAGATATTATTTATTTCATATTTGAAAAACTTGGAAAGGCTGTGAGAAAACACCGCATTTCTCGTAAGTGAGGTGTACTCATCTGAAAAGCCTTTGACAAAAGCTTGCCCCAAGTTGTCAATATCTCCCCTTATAACTGCAAGTCTGTTTACGCCTTCGGAATCTTCTGTAAAGATTTCAAGTTTGTCGTCATAGGCATAGTCTCCGACCCAAAGTTTAATAGTAGAGGCTATCTCATTGTCATTTTTGCTGTAAGCTCTTATAAAATTTTCTTCCTTCATCTTTTCCGGAAGAGCACTGTTTGAAATGGCAACTATTCTCTTGTCATAGGGTAAGGGCAGCGATGCAAAGGGTTTATTTGGCCCGGCTTTTTCTATGACATAGCACTTGGCCTTAATGATTTCTCTTGAAAATCTCTGTATGTCCAAACAGTTTTCGCAAATGAGGCCATCTTCACTTTCGTGGATGCGGTCTGTCCTGTGACAAATATTACACTCTCTCTCATTGTTTTTAGCTTCTTTGAAATTTAAATTAATTAAATCCTCGGCACTGTATCTGTTAAGTTTGTTGTCCGACAATGCATTTGAAACATTTCTGAAAAGGTCGCCGTATCTTTCTCCGCCTTCCGCCATAAATGTCTCGGGTGCGCAGGTGCTTCCTCCCCCTGCAATGTAAAGTTCGATGCCGTACTCGTCGATTAAGTATTTATTTACATTGTCTTTGTGTGCCTCAATGCACTTCAAAGTCTTTTCCGTGTTGGGAAATAATAGGTAACAGTGTCCGCCGCCTGAATAGAGCAAGTTAATTCTCGTGAGATTTAATTCCTCTAAAAGGGTATCGATGACGTCTTCCATAAATATTTCCAAGTAAAAGGATCTGGTGCGAAGTGTCTTTAAGGCCTTGTTACTTACAATTGTGTAAATAAAGTTTTGTATTCCTGAAAAGTCGAAGCTGTACAGGTAAAAGATTTTGCGATTAAAATACTCTTTGTCTGTAAGCAGCGACTTAAAGTCCGAAATATTATTTTGCTCCAAGTAGTCATAAGTTGCATTCGCAAATACTGCTATGAGTTTCGAGTGTTCAAAGACGGATATGTCTCTGTTTTTTTCCACAGTCGTAGCAGGGACTGTAGATGTGTATTTTTCCATTGCGAAAAGTAAGGATTGAACGTCCTCACCGTTGCCTTTAAAGTTTTTAATTTCCTCTTCAATTTTGTTTACAATGTCCTCGTAGTAGCTTGGGGACAATTTAACTTCTTCTTGGGCGGGATATATTGAATTCTCTTCATATACTCCCTTTTTGTCGTTGCCATTTAACTTGTTGAAGATGGAGTATAACGGCTCAAGGGATACTTCATTGTCCTTCTCCGATCCTTCACTTAAAGTTGCAATACTTTTTGCAAAGTAAAGTATGTATTCTAAACTGTCCTTTGGAAGATTTGAATTTAAAAGTGAGTCCTTGTCACTGTATTTTAAAATATTTCCGATTTCCGCCGCATATTCATTTCCTGTAGACAAAATAAATTCAGATAGAGATTTATTAACTCCCGCTCGTTTTAAAATCTTTTCAAAATCGCAAAGCATTGCGGCGTAACTTAAATTAATTTTTTCCTTCAACATCATCACCTCCCGATATTATTCCTCCCATGCCCATGGAGCACTTGATTCCGACACCTGAGTATTCCGAAAACATCTCTATTAGTTTAAGTACACGCTTCATCTCAGGTCCTCCCGAGGATATTAAATCCACTCTTCCGATAAAGGAGGGTATCCTTATAGACTCCAATGGATATGAGGAGCTGTAAAGTCTGTACCTTGAAAAATATGTGTGATAAATCATTTGTTCCGTCAGTTCGTCGTCTAATAACATTTCCTCACCGAAGGCGTCGAATTTGTTTAATACGCTTCGAAGCAACAGCCTTACCGAAGGCATGTTCACGTATCTGCCCTCGCTTTTAAAAGACGTGGGCGTCACAAACTTAAATGTAAAATCTGTAAACTCTTCCATGGAAAAAAGTGTCTCTTCCACAATCTTTTCCTTGGGCACTTGAACTAAGGTCTTGTCTTTCAGTTTCAGTTTAAGGTCCTTGTGTCTTAAAATAATTTCATCTTTTTGAAGGAGAGGCACAATTAATTTTTCAAAAGCTTCCTTCGTCAACGTGGATATGGTCCAGGTGTACTTGTCCTCATCTCTAAGTACGTACTGTGAGTATGGGTTTATGGGAAGATTGTGAAGCACCTCCACATATGAGGGGTCCGCCACTTCCATTAAAGCTCCTTGAAACACGGAGCCCGCTCTGAAGTTTATGTCTTCAGTATCTCCCTTTAATTCAATTACAACTTTAGATAACATTATTCACCCGCTTTTCTAAGCCCTTCAATAGTTTGTATTATAACTTTGTTCATTTCATCGTAGGAGTTAAAGCTCTCATTGACAATGCCTAAGTTTAAGGTCAAGGCAAAATCTATAAGCATGTCCAAAATTTCTTCCGCCGTCTTTTTTACCACGGACTTTAAATACTTGTTGTCAATGGCGACAATGGTGTGGGCGGCCTTGTTTCTTACATCTTCTTCAATGCTTCTTATTTCCTTTGCCTTATTGCTCAAAGCTTCATCGTGAAACATGGAGTGGGATTCAATAATTCTTTGAAGCTGATCCGTCTTTACAAATCCGAAAATATTTGAAGAGTTGTAAGCCCTTTCAAATATTTCAATGACTTCCCTTCCGAAGTCGTCGCTTCTCAGTTTGCCTTCAGCCCACTTATTATGTTTGTCGTTGGTGTATTTTGAAATCTTATGGCCGGTCTTCTTATAGATAGCCTCGGTAAAAAGTATTTCAACTGCGGGAGTGATGCCTCTCGTAAATTCAAGATACTGTTCCCTTGCCACAAGGCACTTTAAGTAGTTGATGTACTCCACCAAGTTTTCGTACTCGCCTTTGTATCTGTAGAACTCTATGCCCGCCGATTTTATTTCCTCCTTCATTTGAAGGCTCTTTAACAAAAATCTGTTATATGCGGCACTGATTAAATGAAATGCCGACTCCGGCATAGTGTCTTCCAAGTTCTTCGCAACTTCCATTGCGGCAGAGTAGTTATAAGTTCTAATAAGTGACTTTAAAATGTTTTTTTGCAGTTCGTAATTTAAATTCTGTCTTGCCGCAACATTTGTCCTGTTGACAATAGTCTCGGGATGGCTGTTCTCGTCATTTAACATGTCGATTACAAAGTCCACATCATATTCTCTTGTGCCGAAGTTCCCCGACCTGTTGGGGGATGATACTTGAATGGGCGTGAGTTTTATTTCCGAAACTTCAGACAAATAAAAGAGCGCGTTCTTCATGGCAGGTGTGCCTGAAGATATATTTAATAAAATTTCCGCCTCAGGATAGTCCTTGTGAATCTGTTTTAAAATTTTGTCAAACTCTCTGTAAAATGAATCGAATATATGTACGTCTTCCAACTCTTCCTTGCAAATAATCTCGTAGTTGTCCTTTGTAAAAGCCTTGCCTAAGTATTCATACATTGCTTCCAAAGCTCTTATGTATCTGTTGTCGTGTATGTGGTATTCGTACATTTCTTTAGACATAAATAAATAGGTCTTATCCGGTTGATAAAATCTGCAAATATGTAGTAGAGAACCTTCTTTTGTACTCTTTCCCATGTTGGGATATGGATCGGTGTTGCCTATTGGTGAAAATAAAATTCGCATACGTCCTCCTTGTAATTATTTTAACATAAAGGCACAAAAAAAGAGGACCTAAGTCCTCTTATTATCTTCTCAGTTTTACCGAGTGTATGCTTTCCCCAAGTACTCCGGCACTTGCCTCTAAAAAACTTTCAGAGAGTGTCGGGTGTGGGTGTATGGTTGCTACCACATCTTCCACAGTTAAATCATTTGCCATACATAGGGCTGCCTCTTCTATTAAGTCGTTGGCATGAGGTCCTAAGATGTGCACGCCTAAAATTTTCCCCTCATTTGATGCAAGGACTTTTACAAAGCCGTCCTTGTTTCCCATAGAAAGACTTTTGCCATTAGCCGCAAAATTAAATTTTGAGACAATGTACTGAGTGCCCTCCGCCTTAAGCTCCTCTTCAGTAGCACCTACTTGTGACAGTTCCGTGAGGGTGAAGACACATGCAGGGATAGTGTCCTTGTTTCTCTTTTTCGCAACTCCCATTATGTGCTCCGCCACACACTCCCCTTGGAATGATGCGGCGTGTGCCAATTGAGATATGCCGTTTACATCTCCTATTGCATAGACGCCTTTAACGGAACACTCGCAGTTTTCATCTACAGCTATGCCTTTCTTAGTAGTAGCTAAGTTTAAATTTTCTAAACCGAAGCCTTCAAGGTTGGGGCTTCGTCCTATTGCAACTAATGCATACTCTCCTTCGGCAGTGTGGGTCTTTTCTTTTTTAAGACTTTTGGCAATTACTGTAACTCTGCCGTCCTTAGTCTCAAATTTTTCCACCCTTACATCTGTTACAATTTTAATGCCTTGCTTTTTTAATAGGACTGAAAGGCGCTTCTTCATTTCGCCGTCTGCATTTAATAAAATTTCTTCAGTAAAAATTGTAATGTCCGTGCCGAACTCGCTGAATATACTTGCAAATTCAAGGCCTATTACTCCGCCGCCGACTATTACCATGGACTTGGGCACTTCTTTAAGCTCCAACAGTTCTGTTGAAGTTAAAACTCTTTCCCCGTCCACGCCTTCAATCTTCGGCACAAAAGTCTTTGAGCCTGTGGCGATTACAATTTTATCTACATTGAGCTCATATTTTTCATCGGCAGCTTCGACTTCAATGGAATTTCCATTTAATATCTTGCCTTTACCTTTAATGACCTTAATGTTTTTGTACGAAGATAAAATTTGTTCAATGCCTGTGACCAAAGTCGCCACTACATTTTCTTTTCTCTCATAAAGCTTTGCCATGGACATGGAATAATTTTCCACGCTGATGCCGAAGTCTTCACTTCTCTTTAATTCGTTTAAAATTTCAGCATTTTTAAAATAGGTCTTGGTGGGAATGCAGCCTTTGTTTAAACAAGTGCCGCCGATTTTATCCTCTTCTATTAAAAATACTTCCGCCTTTAATTGAGCCGCCCTTATGGCACACACATAGCCGCCCGGGCCCGCTCCAATTATTCCTATTCTCATTGGTCTTCCCTTTGATATTTAAGCACAGGCTTACGTGCCGCAAGTGTTTCGTCCGGTCTTCTCACACAGGTGTTGTGAGGTGCTTCCAATAAAAGCTCCGGATTTTCCTTGGCTTCTCTTGCAATTTCTTTTAATGCTTTGATAAATTCGTCCAAGGTCTCCTTGCTTTCCGTGTCTGTAGGTTCAATCATAATTGCTTCGTGAACTATGAGTGGAAAATAAACTGTCGGCGGATGGAATCCGTAGTCGATTAATCTCTTTGCCACGTCCAAAGTTCTGCAACCGTTAGGTTCTTTCAAACCGTCCAATACAAATTCATGTTTGCAAATTCGATCAAAGGACAGGTTGTAGTCGTCTTTTAAATTTTGCGCCAAGTAGTTTGCATTTAATACTGCCGAATCTGCAACTCTCTTTAAGCCGTCGCTTCCCATTGACAACATATATGTGTATGCTCTTACCAAGATGCCGAAGTGTCCGTGGAAGTCTTTTATTCTTCCGATGGAGTGCTTCATGTCGTAACGCAATGTGTACTTGTCCTGTACTTTCGCAACAATTGGTGCGGGTAGATAGTCCACCAAGAAGTCTTTAACTCCTATTGGACCTGCTCCCGGTCCGCCGCCGCCGTGAGGTGTCGAGAAGGTCTTGTGCAAATTAAAGTGCACCACGTCAAAGCCCATGTCCCCCGGTCTTGCATGACCCAAGATGGCATTGGCATTTGCGCCGTCATAGTAGCAAAGTCCTCCCGCGTCGTGAATAATTTTTGTTATCTCTTCAATTTGCGTGTCGAAAATTCCCACTGTATTCGGGTTGGTAAGCATTAGACCGACTACTTCGTCATTTACTTTTTTACGCAGCTCTTCAATGTCTACCATGCCCTTTTCATCTGAAGGTATTTCTATAATTTCGCAACCTGCCATTGCGGTCGTCGCAGGATTTGTGCCGTGGGATGAGTCGGGCACCACAATTTTATTTCTCTTAAAGTCG
>CABTXP010000033.1 GCA_902488815.1 uncultured Eubacteriales bacterium
CCGGCAAAGATATTTATGGGAGACACGGGAGCTTTGTTTTTGGGATTTGTCCTTTCATACATTTCCATTGGTGGATTTATGAAGTCGGCGACAATCCTCACAATTTTCGTCCCTGTACTTATATTGGGAGTGCCGGTGTTTGACACGGCATTTGCAATGGTGAGGAGAAAACTTTCAGGTCACTCCATGGTGGAGGCGGACAAGGGTCACTTGCACCATAGACTACTTAATATGGGCCTTAGCCAAAGACAGACGGTTTTAACTTTATATTCTATTTCAATTATCTTCGGAATTTTGGCAAATGTAATTGCGGACATTGACCCTCGCAGGGGATTTGTCCTTAGTATTTTAATTATTGCCGCCATAGTATTGGTTGCAGGTGCAAGCGGAATGTTTAAAAGTGTGAGAGGTGAGAAAAAATGAAAATTTTAGTGGTATTCGGCACAAGGCCTGAAGCCATCAAAATGGCACCCATAATAAAAGAATTAGAGAGACAAAATGCACAGTACAAAGTCCTTGTTACGGCTCAACACAGACAAATGCTTGACGGCGTACTTGAGATTTTCGACATAAAACCGGATTTTGATTTAAATATATTTAAAAAAGGACAGACCCTTACAGA
The DNA here is from genome assembly GCA_902488815.1 of uncultured Eubacteriales bacterium. Classification (GTDB taxonomy): domain Bacteria; phylum Bacillota; class Clostridia; order Tissierellales; family Peptoniphilaceae; genus KA00134. The sequence goes on from CABTXP010000033.1 coordinate 623, forward strand.
TATAACTGTTGAAACTTTAAGAGGCCTTGAAGAAGTCTTTAAAGAATATTTGCCTGACGTGCTCTTGGTACAAGGGGACACGACAACAGTTTTTGCAGGAGCCTTGGCTGCCTTTTATCAAAAGATAAAAATAGGACACGTTGAGGCGGGACTAAGGTCCGGAAATTTATATTCCCCCTATCCTGAGGAGGCAAACAGAAAACTTACGGGAGTTATGACTTCCTATCACTTTGCCCCCACAGAAGGGAACAGAGAAAATCTTTTGAGGGAAGGCTTTTCGGACAAGGACATATATGTAGTTGGAAACACAGTAATAGATGCCCTTCACTACGCTGTAAGAGATGACTATAAATTTGAAGACGAAATACTCAACACATTGGACTATGAAAACAAAAAAATTGTTCTCTTAACTTCTCACAGGAGAGAAAACATAGGAGAGCCTATGGAAAATATTTTCCAAGCAGTTAGAGACGTTGTAAGAGAAAACGAAGATGTAGAAGTAGTATTTCCAATCCACTTAAATCCCAAGGTGAGAGAAATTGCAAAGAGGATTTTTGACGGAGAAGACAGAATACATTTAATTGAACCTTTGGAATATTTACCATTTTCAAATCTGATGAAAAGGGTATCTATTATAATGACAGATTCGGGTGGAGTCCAAGAAGAAGCGCCTTCTTTAGGCAAACCCGTTATTGTTGTGAGAGAAGAAACTGAAAGAATGGAAGGTGTTCTTGCAAATACGGCGATACTTGCAGGCACTAAGTATGAAAACATTTACCAAAGCTTTACAAGACTTCTTCATGACAAAGAATTTTACGATCAAATGGCCCATGCAGTTAATCCATATGGAGACGGAACTGCAGCCGAAAAGATTGTCAAAATTTTGCTGTCAAGGTAGTTTTTAAACACTGTCTCAATTGACTTTTATTTTTATAATAAATATAATTAAGTTGATAGTGTACTAATTAAAATACGCAGGAGGTATTTATGAAGGGAAAGACTTTAAAAGAGATAAAAATCGGTGACAAGGCATCGTTTACAAAAACGCTTACCGAAACTGATGTTTATCTATTTGCAGGTATTTCAGGAGACTTAAATCCTGCCCACATTAACCAAGTAGCATCTGAACAAACTATGTTCAAAGGAAGAATAGTTCACGGAATGCTATGTGCAAGTCTCATTTCGACAGTTTTAGGTATGTATCTTCCGGGACCGGGAACAATTTATGCCGGACAAGAGCTTAAATTTACAAAACCTGTTCACATGGGAGACACTATCACGGCAGAAGCTGAAGTTGCAGAAATCATCAAAGAAAAGTTCTTAAAGATGAAGACAACTTGCACAAATCAAAATGGCGAAGTCGTAATAGAAGGTTATGCGACTGTAATGCCGCCACGTTAGTATCTATAGAGTTTTTGAGGAGGAAAAAGAATGAACAAAGTAGTTATCGCAAGTGCAGCAAGAACACCGGTAGGATCCTTCGGTGGAGCATTTAAGACTGTAACAGCTGCAGAATTAGGAATCACAGCAGCAAAAGAAGCATTAAAGAGAGCAAATGTTGGTCCGGATCAAGTAGATGAAGCTATAATCGGTAATGTTCTTCAAGCAGGACAAGGACAAAACGTTGCTCGTCAAGTAGTACTTGGAGCAGGATTAAGTGAAGGAACTCCCGCAATTACTATTAACATGGTTTGCGGTTCAGGACTTAGAGCAGTTTCCATGGCTTGCCAAATGATTAAAGCAGGAGACGCTGAAGTTATTTTAGCCGGCGGTACAGAAAGCATGTCACAAGCACCTTTCTTACTAACCAAAGAAAGATGGGGAGCAAGAATGGGCGACGGCAAGATTGTTGACGAAATGATTAAAGACGGACTTTGGGACGTTTACAATGACTACCACATGGGAATGACAGCAGAAAACGTTGCAGAACAATTTGGAATTACAAGAGAAAAACAAGACCAAATTGCCGTTACAAGCCAAAACAGAGCTGAAAAAGCAAGAGCTGAAGGAAGATTTAAAGACGAAATCGTACCTGTAGAAGTAAAAGGTCGCAAGGGCAAAGTTACTGTTGTATCAGAAGACGAATACATTAAAGAAGGCGTTACATTAGAAAGCATTTCAGGACTTAAACCTGCTTTCAAACGTGACGGCGGAACTGTAACGGCAGCAAACGCATCAGGTATTAATGACGGAGCGGCAATGCTTGTTATTATGACTGAAGAAAAAGCAAAAGAACTTGGCGTTGAACCTTTAGCAGAAATCGTATCTTATGCAGATGCAGGAATTGACCCGAAGATCATGGGTACAGGACCTATTCCGTCATCAAGAAAAGCTCTTGAAAAAGCAGGCTGGACTGTTGAAGATCTTGACCTAATCGAAGCTAACGAAGCTTTCGCAGCACAAGCAGGTGCAGTAGCACAAGAACTTAAGTTGGACATGGACAAAGTAAATGTCAATGGTGGAGCAATTGCAATTGGTCACCCGATCGGAGCCAGCGGTGCAAGAATTCTAACTACATTACTTTATGAAATGAAGAAGAGAGACGCTAAAAAAGGTCTTGCAACTCTTTGCATCGGAGGAGGAATGGGAACAGCTGTAGTTGTTCAAAGATAATTAGGAGGTCAAATGGATTACAAATATCTATTACTGGACAAAAAAGATAACGGCGTATTAGTTCTTACAATTAACAAAGAAAAAAGCTTAAACGCTTTAAATTCTGAAGTTTTGAAAGAAATTAAAGACGTCATGAATGTTATCGAACATGATGACAGTATAGCATGTGTAGTATTTACAGGGGCAGGCAAAGCATTTATTGCAGGAGCCGACATTACTGAAATGGCACCCTTAAATCCTACAGAAGCTTACGCATTTGCCAAATTAGGCATGGATGTAACTTTAGACATCGAAAGTTTATCAAAACCGATTATAGCAGCAGTAAACGGATTCGCTTTAGGTGGCGGATGTGAATTTGCATGTGCATGTGACATTAGAATCGCATCATCAAAGGCAAAATTCGGTCAACCTGAAGCGGGACTTGGAATTACACCGGGCTTTGGGGGAACTCAAAGACTTGCCAAAATAGTTGGACCGGGATATGCAAAAGAATTAATTTACACAGGCGGAATAATCGGAGCTGATGAAGCTTTGAGAATAGGTTTGGTTAACCACGTATATGAACCTGAAGAACTGATGGACAAAGCATTGGAACTTGCAGGCAACATAGCAAAGAATGCAAAAGTTGCAGTAAGATATTGTAAATCCGCAATTAATAACGGTGCTCACACTGATATTAACACAGGTTTAGGTATTGAAAGAACAGCTTTCAGTCTTTGCTTTGCAACAGCAGATCAAAAAGAAGGCATGAAGGCATTTGTAGAAAAAAGAAAAGCAGAGTTTAAAGGGGAGTAATTATGAAAATAGCAGTAATCGGATCAGGAACAATGGGATCAGGTATAGCTCAAGTACTTGCACCAAAACACAAAGTTATAGTAAGAGACATTGCACCGGAACAACTTGAAAAAGCTAAAGCTGCAATGGAAAAAGGCTACAAGAAAAATGTAGACAAAGGCAGAATGACTCAAGAAGAAATGGACACTGCTTTAGCAAATGTTTCATTCTCAGGAGAAATGGAAGACATTAAAGACTGTGACTTAATAATTGAAGCAGCAACAGAAAATCCTGTAGTAAAGAAAGCTATTTTTAAAGAACTTTGCGAAAACGTTCAAAAAAGCTGCATACTTGCTTCAAACACATCTTCACTATCAATTACCGATATAGCCGCATCAACAATGAGACCGGACAAAGTTATAGGAATGCACTTCTTTAACCCGGTACCCATGATGAAATTAGTTGAAGTAATCAAAGGTGAATTGACTTCAGAAGAAACTAAGAACACAATCGTTGAATTGTCAAAAGAAATCGGCAAGACTCCGGTAGAAGTTGAAGAAGCTCCGGGATTTGTAGTAAACAGAATACTAATTCCTATGATTAACGAAGCAGTTGGAATTTACGCAGAAGGCATTGCATCAGCAGAAGACATTGACTCAGCAATGAAATTAGGCGCAAACCATCCTATGGGACCATTGGCACTTGGTGACTTAATCGGTCTTGACGTAGTTCTTTCAATTATGGACGTACTGTACACAGAATTCGGTGATTCAAAATACAGAGCACACACACTTCTAAGGAAGATGGTAAGAGCACACTTACTTGGTAGAAAAACAGGTAAGGGCTTCTACGACTACTCAAAATAAAAACCATTTTATAAATCAAAATAGACTGGCTCAGGTCAGTCTATTTTTTTATGCTCCAAGCATATTGCTTTTAATAAAAAGTGGGATGCAAAATACAATTATATTTAATGAAGCACCATGCCTTTAAATGACATTGTTTTCCCGAAGCAACATAGAGACTTATAATTTATTTACACATTATGTACAAATCACAAATAAAATTAAAAAAAACAGTAAAAATATTGTAAATTATATCTTGACAATGTTTTCATAAAGATATAAAATATATCGCCATTTGATTTATTGGTCTAAATATGCTATTATGTATGTACATTATCTCATGTAGGAAGGGTGATTGTATTGAGTAGAGTAGATGCAATAAAACGTGAGTTGGAAGTTAATATCGGCAAACAAGTAATTGTCAAAGCTGATAAGGGAAGAAAGAAAATTGTAACCAAAAGAGGAGTTTTGGAAGCTGTTTATCCTTCTCTTTTTGTAGTGAAGATGGAAACCAATGAGGACAGACCAAGGTCAGCCACCTTTACTTATTCAGATGTTTTGACAAGTACTGTAGTCTTAACGATTATAGAATGATTAAGTAGGCTTAGGCCTACTTTTTTTATGCCCTTAAACTTTAAATTTACAAACACTTAATATATAATTTGATTGGTGATTAAATGAAGTTTTTTGCGCCCGGCAAGCTTAATTTGGGCATTAGGGTCTTAGATAAATTAAATAACGGCTATCACTCAATTGACACGATAATGCAAAGCGTAAATGTATATGACGAGTTGGAATTTGAAAAAATAAATTCAGGCATTGAAATTATTTCACAAGATGAGATTGAATTAAAAGAAAACTTGATTTACAAGGCATATATGGCAATGAGAGAGTACACAGGCATAGACCTTCCAATCCGTGTTAAAGTTACAAAACATATCCCAATGGCGGCAGGGATGGCGGGAGGCACAAGTGACGGTGCCTTTACCATGAGAGCCTTAAACGAGTTGTACAACTTAAAGCTTTCCAAAGAAGAAATGGCAAAAATCGGGGTGAAAATCGGCGCTGACTTTCCCTTTACAATTCACACAGGCACTTACAGAGCGAAAGGCATAGGGGAAAAACTTAAAAAACTTCCCACACCTGAGCTGAAATTTGTAGCGGTAAACCCGGGCTTTCCTGTTTCAACTAAAGACGTCTACGAAAATTTAACGTTGAAAGCACAGGACAAAGATATGGATCAGTTGGAGAAAGCCATAATAACTTTAAACTATAAAGACATTTCAAAATATATAAAAAACGACATGGAAGACTATGTCTTAAACAAATATGAAGTTCTAAAAGAGATAAAGAAAGAGCTTCAGTCCTTCGGAGGCATTGCACTCCTATCAGGGACGGGAGCAACGGTCTTTGGAATATTTGAGAATGAAGATGAGAGATTAAAAGCTTACGAAAATTTAAAGGATAAGTATCCATTTGTAAAGCTTTTACAAAGTGTTGGTGAAATATGAAAAACAACAAAATTGCAATAATAGATTCATCAGTGGGAATAATTTCCACATACGAATTTGTAGGAAAAAACATAAGTGAATATTTCGAATTTTATATAGACAATCAAGGCTCAACCTTCGGCAACTACAGAGACATTGAACCCTTTGTAAAAAGATGGGAAAAGATTTTAAACTCAAATTATAAACTCATTATGGTCTCCGACTTCGACCTTGCCTTTGAGCTTTACAACATAGACTGTGAAGTCGTAACAGGTATTGAAAGTTTAATAGAAGATACAAAGGAAGGGAAGAGTCTTTACATCGCAAGCAGAAATTTTAAAGAGCGTCAAGACTTTAAGGGCATGAATGTAAAGCCGGAAGACATTGTGGACGGATCATTACTTATAAACGCCTGTGAAGACGGCATCTTTGAAGGGGAAGTCTTGGATCAAATTTTGGCCGATGTACTTAATATGGACTGCTCAAATTACGACAAAGTATATCTCTTAAGCTCCAACCTTCATCTCATAAGACCTGCAATTGAAGCACAACTTAAGGCTTCAGGCTTTGTAGGTTGTGTTAAATCTTTTGTAGAGTTTTTAGAATCCGAGGCGGAAGATTTTGAAAAGACGGACAAAGTTACACCCGGCCCGAAAAATTTTTATACTACAGGAATGAGACAGGCCTTCTACATCCCGGCGGAAAAATTTTTACAACCCGGCAAGCCTCTCGCGGTTCGGTCCTATAATTTTTCCACAGGCAGAGAAAATGTAATAAAATTTTTGGACCAAGTAATAAATGCCTTGGACAAAAAAGCAAGGGAAATTGAAGAGGAAAGTAAGCTGAGAGAAGAAGGCAAAGACGATATGGAAGATAGTGATGACAAGTAAGAAGAGAAGTCAAAGAACATTTAGAGTATATAGTAAACAAAAAAAGGGCATGTGCCCTTTTTTTTGTGAATATTTTTGCTTAAAGTTCGCTTCTTATCTTCAGTTTTTTAAATAAACAGAAAAATCCATATCCGATAATCGTTCTGAAAATTACATGATCAATTTCAAATACACCGACTTGTGTTACTCTTGAGAGAAATGAAGTTAACAAAGCTGTTAAGAAAAAATACAGGAGATATTTTTTCAGTTCTATTGCTTTATCATTTGCGCTAAATCCAAAAACTATAGATAAGGGCAAAAGGGCAAAACAGGAAATAATTTGTTTAACAATGGTAGTTTTGTTAAAGTGGTCGTAATACTTTATATATTGGGCTAATGTCCTGAAAGGAATCAAATTAATTCCGCTGCCGCTGAGATTATATACCGTCGGGGTTCCTCTATAAAAAAAGATAAATTGAACCAAAAGTAAAACTATAGCATAAACTGCTCCATATACAACAAACTTACGTTCACTTTTCATACAACCTCCCCCTTTATATTCATTATATATATATATATATATGCAAACGGAACAAAGGGCATGTGCCCTTTTATTTCTTTATTTTAAAATTATTTTAATATAAATTTTTCTATTGCTTCGTTAAAGCCTTCAGATCTTTTTTTCGTCGCCACATAGTCGGCGATTTCTTTTAGCGAGTTCACGGCGTTTGCCACGGCTACTCCGAAGCCCGCATGGGTTAAGAGTAGTGCGTCGTTGGTGTTGTCCCCAAGTGCCATTATCTCTTCCTTCTTGACATTTAATTTTTCCGCCAAGGTGTCCAAGGCCTGTCCTTTGTTCACACCCTTTTCCATTACTTCAATTAAATGGGATTCGGACTGTGCAAAGTAGGCCTTGTCCCCATACAATTTTTCCAACTCATGTTGCAGTGCCGGCACTTCACTTGGAGAAGCGGCGATTAAGAGTTTCGGCGTCTCTATATCTTTTAATTTTTTCAAGTCTTTCGTTTCTTTATACTTTACAAATTTCAAGTCCGGGTCGGGATGAGCCTTTGTGTTTAATTTTTCCACTACTATTTCGTCCTTGTCATAGACTTGAAGGTAAAGCTGCCTCTCTCTTACAAATTCCACTATGCCTTCTTGCACGTCCTTGGGTACGACGGACTTGTATATATATGTGCCGTCTAAATTTCTTATATTGGCCCCGTTATAACATATGAGAGGCGTGTCTATGCCTATTTTTTCCCCTATGGCCTTTGCCGAGGGGTAACTTCTTCCCGTGGCGATTGCCAATGTACGTCCCCGACGCACAAGCTCTTTGCAAATTTCTACTGTGGACTGGGGAATGCTGCCGTCCTTTGCCAAAAGGGTGTTGTCCAAATCCGTTACTATTAGTTTATACAAGACCCACCGTCCTTACATAGTGAAATATAAAGTACAAAAGCGCCACTACGAGTACCAAGCTTATGAGTCTGTAAAAGAGCATAAAAAGCTCTCGTGTCCTTTTATTGGTAAAAGGTTCGTACAAAGGGCTTCCCGTCTCGGGAAGTTTAACTCTAAAGGGATAGACGGGCACATCCTCTTGACCTGTTAAGGGCTTCTCCACATCTATTAACTCATCTCTTAAATAGTGCTTCTTTATAATCTTATAACCCCTTTCCGCTGCGTTTATGTGGGCATCAAAGACATAGTCCCACCTTTGGGTAAGTGCCACCGCAATTCTGCCCAAGACAAGTAGTGTTATGATCAAAAATATGGACAAAAGAGGTATGTCGATACTGAAAGAGAATGCCAATATACCGCCTATCATAGCCATGTAAATACTGTTAAAGGTAAGTCTTTCGTTTTCCACATGTCGTGCGTGCATTAAGTTTTGGTTAATAAAGTTCATGATAAAAGCGGCTTGCTTTTCATCCATGTCCTTTATTTCTAAAATTTGTTTTTTGTTTTCCAATTTTCTCCTCACTTTATAATACTTATTATTGCGTTAAGGCCGTAGTTTTCACCTTCATATCTTGCGGAGTGAAGGTGGGGGTTTCCAAATGTGGACTCTCGTTCTACTTCTATGTTTTCTTCTTTAATTCCCGCGCGCAAAAGGACGTCCAAGTTCGCCTGCTTCATGTTCAGGTGATACTTGCCTGAGCATTTCTTTTCAAAAAAGCTGTCACGGTTTGTAAATTTTTCGAAGGCTTTATAGACTTCTTCTCCCACTTCATAATCTTCTATTGAAATGGTGGGGCCTATGTAGGCGCAAATATTTTCCCTCTTGCAAAAGAAGGTGCTTTCCATTTTCGCCGCCGCTTTGGCGCCGATTTCTTTACAAGTGCCGCGCCATCCCGAGTGGACCACAGCCTGTACTTTTTTTACCGGGTCAAAGAGGATAATCGGGGTGCAGTCCGCCATTTTTATTAACAGGGCAACATTCTTTTCATTTGTCACCATGGCATCCGTATTTAATATTATGCGTCCGTAGGCAAACTTAACCGTGTTTTCCATGTCCGGCACTTTAACGTGATCCGTGTGGTCTTGAAATGCGGAGTAGATCATGGAAGGCTCTTCTTTCATTTCGAGTAACAGGTCTTCCACGTCTTTTATTACTTTTTTATTTTGTGTCTTGTATCTGAAGTTGTAATTAGATCCGCCGACTAGATTTGCAAGTCCCAGGTCGGATAATTTTTTTGAGTATATTTTCATTTTTATTCCCTTTGTTTTAATGTTATTATACCATTAGAGGTGTTTTATGAGTTTAAATATTGTTTTATATGAGCCGGAAATCCCTTTTAACACGGGAGCGATTTCCAGAACCTGTGCTTTGACACATACGAAGCTTCACTTAATTGAGCCCTTAGGTTTTTCCATCAGCGAAAAGGCGGTAAAGCGTGCAGGCTTGGACTACTGGCCCTATGTGGATCTTACCGTGTATAAAAATTACGAAGAATTTTTGGATAAGAATAGAGAGGGAAGACTTTTCTTTGCTTCAACCAAGTCTTCTCATATTTACACCGATGTTAAGTATGAGGACGGTGACTACTTGGTTTTCGGCCCGGAGACGAGGGGGCTGCCTGAAGATGTAATTTTTTCCGACAGGGGTACCAACATCAGAATACCCATGATCGGGGAGCTTAAGAGAAGCCTAAACCTCTCCAACTCCGTTTCAATCGTCTTATACGAAGCACTTAGACAAGTAAACTTTTTAGATTTGGTATAGGAGATTTTATGAAAAAAATTGATTTTAAAAAACTCTTTATGATTTCAATAGGTGCTACCTTTTTGGTATGCGGCCTTAACTTTTTTTTAATTCCAAATAATTTGGCAGTTGGCGGTGCCACAGGTATGGCGGTTTTGTTATCCCATGTCTTCACAAAGTTTGACACGGGGCAAATCCTCTTTGTACTGAATATTTTGCTCTTTGTTTTAGGCTTTAAAATTTTGGGAGCAAATTTCGGCTTCTATACAATTTACGGCGCTTTATACCTGGCGGTTATTCTGTCTTTGTTGGAAAAATTTTTCCCAATTACTCGTCCTCTCACAGACGACCTTTTAATAAATGTAGTCTTCGGCGTGGCACTCGGTGGAATCGGAACGGCAATTGTAATTAATCAAGGGGCATCCACCGGAGGTACGGATATTTTGGCAAAGATTATTCAAAAATATTCCCGCCTTTCCTTCGGAGCATCTTTAATGCTGATAGACGGACTTGTAACTTTCGGCGCTGCCGTAATTTTCTCACCTACTCACGGTATGTACTCACTACTTGGTGTTATTATAAACTCTCTTGTTATTGACAGACTTTTGCAAGGCTTTGACAGCAAGTTTGCCATTACAATTATTTCGGAGCAAAACGAAGTTATTAATGAGTATGTTTTAAAGGAACTGGGAAGAGGTACAACTGTGTACCAAGCTACGGGAGGCTTTTCCAAATCACCTAAGACCGTCATTACAACCATTCTTGACAAGAGAAGCTATGTCAAGCTTAAGGACTATGTAAAGACTGTGGACTCTCGCGCTTTTGTCTATGTTTCAAATGTAAGTGAAGTGGAGGGAGAGGGTTTCACCTTCGATATAATTGAATAAGGTAAAAATTTCCGTCAGAAACTTGGTGTCCTTTGTAGAGAGAAGCGGCGACATCGACACCGGCTTTTACTCCAATGCAAGAGCCGTGGAAGGAACGAAAATTCACCTAAAGATTCAATCGGAATACAGCGGCGACTTTACAAAAGAATACTATCTCAAATTTAAAACCGCGGTGGAAGATGTGGAGTACACGGTAGATGGAAGAGCTGACGGAGTTTCTCTTTCGCTCCAAACGGTGGACGAAATCAAGACTACCACGAGAGAACTTGACTCTTTAAGCTACAACTCCAACAAGCTTCACTGGTCACAGGCCAAGTGCTACGCATATTTTTTGGCGAAAGAAAAAGATTTTGAAAAAGTAAGAGTAAGGCTCACATATTTCCAAATGGAAGATGAGAAGATAAAGGAAATTGAAGAAGAATTTACAGCTTGTGAGTTGGAAAAATTTTTCAACGAATTGATTTTAAAGTACCATCTTTTTATCAAAGAAATTGTAAAGTGGAAAAATATTAGAAATGAAAGCGTCAGGGAAGTAGAATTTCCCTTTGAAAATTATAGAAAAGGTCAAAGGCAGATAGCCGTGGCTACATACAGCGCTATTAGGGACGAAGAAGTCCTATACATTGAGGCGCCGACGGGAGTGGGGAAGAGTATCTCCACTATTTTTCCTGCCATAAAATCCATCGGGGAAGGCCTTGTGGAAAAAGTCTTTTACTTAGTGGGAAGGTCGACACAAAAAATCGCGGCGGAAAATGCCGTTGAAATTTTGCGGGATAAAGACCTTGAACTGAAGACCTTAACCATTCAGGCAAAGGAAAAAATTTGCTTAAGCGACACCTTTAAATGTAATCCCAAGGACTGCAAGTATGCCAAGGGACATTTTGACAGAGTAAATGAAGCCATTATCGAGCTATTTAAGAGGGAAAACTTTTTGAACTCAGAGACTATACAGGAGTTTTCAAAAGAAAAACGCGTCTGTCCTTTTGAGCTGGAGCTTGACATGTCAAACTTTTGCGACTTTATCATTTGCGACTACAACTATGCCTTCGATCCCACGGTTCAGCTGAAAAGGTACTTCGAATCACCTGAGGAGACCTTCACTCTTTTAATAGACGAGGCCCACACCTTGGAGCAAAGAGCGAGGGACATGTATTCAGCGGTTCTCATTAAAGAAGATATAAAATTTTTATACGAAAACATCCCTTGGAAGAGCATCAGAAAACACGCCGAGTCTTTAATACACACTTGGGATGGGTTAAAAGACCTGAGTGTCTTAAAGGAATATCCCTTTGAAATCGACGAGGACTTGGAGCTTTTACTCCTGCAGCTTAACAAGTATTTAATTTCCAAAAAAGACGACGAAAATTACGACCGCGTCATGGAAATTTATTTCGCCCTGTGGACTTTTTTAAAAATCGGCACATACTACAGCGACAACTTCCGCACATTTTTAAAAGACGGAGAGATAAAAATCTTGTGCCTCGACACGGGAGAAATTTTTGAAAATATTTTAAA
>CABTXP010000034.1 GCA_902488815.1 uncultured Eubacteriales bacterium
ACAATACCTGCAAAAATTATAATTGAGATACCGTTTCCGATTCCGTTTTCAGTAATTTTTTCACCGATCCAAATTAATATACTTGTGCCGGCAACAATGGAAAGAACTACTACAGCATGTTGCAAGAAACCTTGTGCCAATGATGCTTTTCTAAAAATTCCCATAGTAAATCCGATAGCTTGAATTGCTGCCATTGCAATACCTAAGTATCTTGTGTAAGCAGCTATTTTCTTTCTTCCTGTCTCTCCTTCTTTTGAAAGAGCTTCCAATGAAGGGATGGCAACTGTCAAAAGTTGAAGCACGATAGATGCTGTAATGTATGGATAAATGTTTGCCAGGAATATGGAGAAGTTGGTAATGTTACCCCCTGCCATAAGGTCTAAGAATCCTAAAATTGAATTTGAACCTTGCTCCATAAGTGCGGCAACTGCTTGTTTATCAATAAACGGAACCGGGATTTGTGATCCCAATCTGTATAAGAACAACATCAACAGTGTGAACATCATTCTCTTTTTAAGTTCCGGTATTTTCCAAGCATTTTTAAAGGTTTGAAGCATTAGATCACCTCGGCCTTTCCTCCAGCAGCCTCAATTTTTTCTGCCGCAGATTTTGAAAAGTGGTGTGCTTTAACTGTAAGCGCTACCTTAATGTCTCCGTTACCTAAAACTCTAACTCCATCTTTTGCCTTTTGCTTTTTAACAATTCCTTTTTCTATTAAAAGTTCAGGAGTAACTACTGTGCCTTGTTCAAAGTCGTTAAGAGCTTCTACATTAACTTCCGCCCATTCTTTTGCGAAAATATTTGTAAATCCTCTCTTGGGAAGACGTCTGAATAACGGCATTTGACCCCCTTCAAATCCGGGTCTTACTCCTCCGCCGCTTCTTGCATTTTGTCCTTTATGTCCACGTCCGGAAGTTTTTCCAAGTCCTGAACCAATACCTCTACCAACGCGTTTCTTTGGTTTAACACCGCCGCCTTCAGCAGGTCTCAAATTGTGTAATTTCAACTTAGTTCACCACCTTTTATTCTTCTACTTCCAACATGTAACTGATTTTATTAATCATACCTCTGATTTGAGGTGTATCTTCTTTTTCTACCACTTGGTTAAGTTTTGTAAAGCCTAATGCTTTTACAACTCTCTTGTGGTTTTCAATTTTTCCTATAGGGCTTTTCACCAATTTGATTTTGATTTTACTCATCTTAAAAACCCCCCTTATATAATATCTTGTACAGACTTATTTCTACGTCTTGCTACTATCTCAGACGTAACTAATGAATTAAGACCGTCCATTGTAGCTTGTACAATGTTGCCCGGGTTGTTTGAGCCTAAGTTCTTTGTACGAATATCAGTTATTCCTGCAAGCTCGCATACAGCACGCACAGCTCCGCCGGCAATAACTCCCGTACCCGGTTTAGCAGGTTTTAAGAAAACTCTGCCTGCACCGAAAACTCCGGTTACTTCGTGAGGAATGGTTCCGTTTTCAATATTAACTTTAACCATGTTTTTCTTAGCGGCTTGAGTGGCCTTTCTAATAGCTTCAGGTACTTCAAGTGCCTTTCCGGTTCCTACTCCTACGTTTCCGTTTCTATCTCCAACTACTACTAAAGCAGCAAATCTGAAGTTTCTACCGCCCTTAACAACTTTTGCAACTCTGTTTAATGCTACAACTCTTTCTTCCAAGTCTAATTCACTTGCGTTAATTAATGAACGTTTCAAATTCTCCCTCCCTTACAGCTTTAGTCCTTTTTCTCTTGCTGCATCTGCAAGTGCCTTAATTCTACCTTGATATAGGTATCCGCCTCTGTCAAATACAACAGCTTCGATTCCGTTATCCAAAGCTTTTTGAGCAATTGCTTCTCCGACTTTTTTTGCAGCTTCCATGTTCTTTCCGTCCGCTCCTACTGATTTATCTAATGTAGATGCGGATACTAAAGTCTTGCCGGATTCATCATCTATTACTTGAGCATATATATGCTTTCCACTTCTAAATACATTTAGTCTCGGTGTAGAAGATGTGCCGACAACTTTACGTCTTATTCTCTTGTGACGTTTAATTCTGTTTGCATTTCTGTCAACTCTGTTAAACATTTACTACCTCCTACTTACCGGTCTTTCCGACTTTACGTTTAATAACTTCGTCAATGTACTTAATACCTTTACCTTTGTACGGTTCAGGTTCTCTGTATCCTCTAATGTGTGCAGCGTATGCTCCGACTTTTTCTTTATCGATTCCTTCGATAACAATTGAGTTCGGTTTCGGTACTTCAACTTTAATACCTGCAGGATCTTCTAATTCCAAAGGATGAGAAAATCCTAATACAAGTGAGAGCTTGTTGCCGTTTTTAGCAGCTCTGTAACCTGTACCTACTATTTCAAGTTCTTTTTTGTAACCGTTTGTTACGCCTTCTATCATATTAAAAATAAGTGTTCTTGTAAGTCCGTGAAGTGCTTTGTGTTTTTTGCTTTCACTTGGACGGCTTACTGTTAGAACTCCTTCTTCCAATTTAATTTCCATATCTTTGTCAAACTCTTTAGTGAGCTCACCCTTCGGGCCTTTTACTGTAACTTTGTTGCCTTCAACCTTTACATCAACGCCTGCGGGTATCTCAATAGGTTTTTTACCAATTCTGGACATTCTAACACCTCCTACTTACCAAACGTAGCAAATAACTTCTCCGCCAACATTTTCTTCACGAGCTTTTTTGTCAGTTAAAATTCCTTTTGAAGTTGATATAATCGCTACTCCAAGTCCGCCAAGTACTTTCGGTACGTCGTTTTTTGAAACGTATACTCTAAGACCCGGTTTTGAAATTCTCTTTAGTCCTGTTATAACTCTTTCGTTGTTCGGTCCGTATTTTAAATCTATTCTTATAACGCCTTGTTTGTCATCTTCTATAACGTCGTAATTCTTAATATAACCTTCATTTAAAAGTATTTCCGATATTTCCTTTTTAATATTGGAAGCCGGAATATCAACAGAAGTGTGCTTTGCATTGCCGGCATTTCTAATTCTGGTCAGCATATCTGCAATTGGATCTGTCATCATAGGTTTTGCCTCCTCTCGGTATTACCAACTTGCCTTTTTTACGCCAGGGATTTGGCCCTTGTATGCCAACTCTCTAAAGCATATTCTGCAAATACCATATTTCTTTAAAACAGAGTGTGGTCTTCCACAAATTCTACATCTTGTATAGGCACGAGTTGAGAATTTTGGCTTTCTCTGTTGTTTTGCAATCATTGATTTTTTTGCCATGTCTCCTCCTTATTTAGCAAATGGCATTCCCATTTTTTCAAGGAATGATTTAGCTTCTTCATCAGTTTTAGCTGTTGTCACTATGGCAATGTCCATTCCTCTTATCTCGTCTATCTTGTCGTACTCTATTTCAGGGAAGATTAACTGTTCTTTAAGTCCTAAAGCGTAGTTTCCTCTTCCGTCAAATGCGTTCGGATTTATGCCTCTAAAGTCTCTAACGCGGGGCAGAGCAACGTTCATCAGTTTGTCAAGAAATGCGTACATCTTGTCGCCTCTCAATGTCACTTTTAAACCTACTTTGTTGCCTTCACGTAGCTTAAAGTTTGCAATTGACTTTCTCGCATGTGTAACTATCGGCTTTTGTCCTGAAATTATTGTAAGGTCGTTAATTGCACCTTCCAATGCCTTCGGGTTGTCTTTTGCTGCGCCAAGTCCTATGTTGATTACAACTTTTTCAAGTCTTGGTACTTCCATGACATTGTGATATCCGAATTCTTCTATTAAAGATTGTTTTACTTCGTTGTTGTATTTGTCTCTCAATCTTAATTCCATACTCTACCTCCTTCCTTACTTAATAGTAGTTCCGTCGGACTTTTTAAATCTGACTTTCTTTCCGTCTTCAAATCTATATCCGATTCTTGTACCTTTTTGAGTTTTTTCATCATAGTACATTACGTTTGAAACGTGAATCGGGCTTTCTACTTTTGTAATGCCTCCCGGTGATTGCGCTCCTCTTGGTTTTTGGTGTTTTGTTACTATGTTTACACCTTCAACTACTACGCGATCTTCCTTTTGGATGCACTTTAATACTTTTGCTACTTTGCCTTTGTCTTTTCCCGCAATTACTTTTACGGTGTCGCCTTTTTTAATTCTCATACTACACCTCCGATTAAAGTACTTCCGGTGCAAGTGATATTATCTTCATGAAGTTGCCTGCTCTAAGTTCTCTCGTTACAGGTCCGAATATACGTGTCCCTACAGGGCTCTTGTCGTCTTTGATAATAACTCCCGCATTGTCGTCAAACTTTATATGTGATCCGTCGTTACGGTCAATTCCGCTCTTTGATCTTACGATTACAGCTTTTACTACAGCGCCTTTCTTAACAACGCTTCCAGGTGTCGCATTTTTTACAGAGCATACTACTATATCTCCAATGTTGGCTATCTTTCTGTTTGTACCGCCAAGCACTTTTATGACAAGCAGTTCCCTAGCACCTGAATTGTCTGCAACCCTAAGTCTTGTTTCTTGTTGTATCATCAGAAACCCTCCTTAAAATATTTTATTGAGCCTTCTCAATAATTTCTACTAGTCTCCATCTCTTGTCTTTGGACAGTGGTCTTGTCTCCATAATTTTAACTAAATCACCAACACCACATTCGTTGTTTTCGTCATGTGCTTTAAATTTTGTTGTCTTTTTATATCTCTTTTTGTAAATTGGGTGAGCTACTAACGTCTCAACAGCAACTGTAATGGTTTTGTCCATTTTATCACTTACCACTTTACCGATTATGGTTTTTCTTGAGTTTCTTTCCATGAGAGTTAAGCCTCCTTCCCGA
Source organism: uncultured Eubacteriales bacterium (assembly GCA_902488815.1). GTDB lineage: Bacteria > Bacillota > Clostridia > Tissierellales > Peptoniphilaceae > KA00134. The sequence continues at coordinate 4,812 of CABTXP010000034.1, forward strand.
TTTTCATTGCACGTTCAGTTATTATAGTCTTTACTCTTGCAATGTCTCTTTTTATTACTTTAATTTTTTGTGGATTGTCAAGTTGACCAGTGGCCAATTGAAACCTCAAATTGAAAAGTTCATTTTTAAGTTCAGATTCCTTTTTAACTAATTGGTCATCTGACATTTGGCGAATTTCTTTAGTTTTCAATTGATTCACCATCCTTTGCTTTCATTACAAATTTTGTCTTTATTGGAAGTTTCATTGCTGCAAGTCTCATTGCTTCTCTTGCTATTTCTTCTGTTACTCCACTCATTTCAAACAATATTCTTCCCGGTTTTACTACGGCTACCCAGTATGCCGGAGCACCTTTACCTGAACCCATACGTGTTTCTGCAGGTTTTTCAGTTACAGGTTTGTCAGGAAATATCTTAATCCAAATATTACCGCCTCTTCTAATGTATCTGGTCATTGCACGACGTGCCGCCTCGATTTGATTAGAAGTGATCCATGCCGGTTGAAGTGCTTGTAAGCCGTACTCACCGTATGTCAAAGTATTGCCTCTTTGTGCCGTACCCTTCATTCTTCCTCTATGGACACGACGGTATTTTACTCTTTTAGGCATTAACATAGTAATCCTCCCCTCATCTTAGGCTTCTGTTTTTTCTCGTCCCGGTTTGTTGTATCTTCTTTGATTGTTTCTTTGATTATCTCTGCCGGGTCTGTTGTTTCTTCTGTTTTGAGCTCCACCTTTTTGGTTTCTGTCTCTTCTTCTGTTCTTTCTTGTTTCTTCTGTTATTTGTGGAAGGACTTCGCCTTTGTATAGCCATACTTTTACGCCAAGTTTTCCATAAGTTGTATCTGCTTCTGCAAAGCCGTAGTCAATGTCAGCTCTAAGTGTTTGTAGAGGTATTGTTCCTTCGGAGTATCCTTCAGTTCTTGCCATGTCGGCTCCGCCAAGTCTACCTGATACTGATGTCTTAATACCCTTTGCTCCCGCTCTCATTGTTCTTTGGATTGCTTGTTTCATTGCTCTTCTGAATGATACACGTCTTTCCAATGACTCTGCTATTTGTTCAGCTACTAATTGTGCGTCAAGATCTACATTTTTAATTTCTTCTACGTTGATGATTACGCTCTTTGCTGTAAGTTTTTCTACTTCTTTTCTAAGTTCTTCTACTCCTGCTCCGCCTCTTCCGATTACTATTCCGGGCTTTGCAGTGTATATTGAAATTTTTACTTTATTTGCCGCTCTTTCAATTTGAATTTTTGATATTCCCGCAGCATAAAGTTTGTGTTTTATATATTCGCGAATTTTGTTGTCTTCAATTAAAAGATCTGCAAAATTCTTTTTGTCAGCATACCATTTTGAATCCCAGTCTTTAATTACTCCAACTCTAAGACCGTGTGGGTTTACTTTTTGACCCATTATATACCTCCTTACTCTCTTTCTGCTACGACAACGCCAATGTGTGATGATCTCTTTAGTATAGGATAAGCCATTCCCTTAGCCTTTGGATGAAATCTCTTCATTGTCGGACCGTCATTTGCATATGCTTCTTTAACATATAGATTGTCTCTGTCTAAGTTTAAATTATTTTCAGCATTTGCTACTGCAGAATGAAGCACTTTGTAGAGTGCCTTCGCACCTTTCTTCGGTGTGAATTTTAGGATTGCAAGGGCCTCATCAACTTGTTTTCCACGGATTTCCGCACAGATGTAATTTACCTTTAGAGGTGAAATTCTTACATACTTTGCTATTGCTTTAGTTTCCATATGACCCCTCCTTATTTAACTCCTGTACTCTTTTCTGATTTGCCTGCGTGGCCTCTGAAAGTTCTTGTACTTACAAATTCTCCCAATTTATGTCCAACCATGTCTTCCGTTATATATACCGGAACGTGTTTTCTTCCGTCATGTACTGCTATTGTATGAGATACCATTTCAGGGAATATTGTTGAACGACGAGACCATGTCTTTATTACTTTTTTATCATTTGCTTCGTTTAAAGCTCTTACTTTTTTAAGTAAGTGCTCATCTGCAAATGGACCTTTTTTTACGGATCTTGCCATTGTGTTCCTCCTTACTTAGCCTTTCTGCTTCTTACAATGTACTTATTGGACTTCTTGTTTTTCTTTCTTGTCTTAAGTCCCATTGCCTTCTTGCCCCATGGTGTCATCGGTGAAGGTCTACCTATAGGTGCTCTACCTTCTCCACCGCCGTGCGGGTGATCAACCGGGTTCATTGCAGAACCTCTTACTGAAGGTCTTCTGCCAAGATATCTGCTCTTGCCGGCTTTTCCTAATCTTACAAGTTCATGGGATAGGTTTCCTACTTGTCCGATTGTTGCTTTTGAATCAATACTTACAAGTCTGAATTCGCCTGAGGGAAGTCTAAGTTGTGCATACTTGCCTTCCTTTGCCATAAGTTGTGCACTTGTTCCTGCACTTCTTGCAAGTTGACCGCCTTTTCCGGGTACCATTTCAATGTTGTGAACTGTTGTACCTACGGGGATTACTCTTAGAGGAAGTGCGTTACCTGTCTTAATGTCCGCATCTGCTCCTGATTCAACCATATCTCCTACTTTTAGTCCGTTGGGAGCGATTATATATCTCTTTTCTCCGTCTACGTAGTGTAAAAGTGCTATATAGCTTGTTCTGTACGGATCGTATTCTATTGATGCAACTTTTGCCGGTACTCCGTCTTTATCTCTCTTAAAGTCGATTATTCTATATTTTCTCTTAACTCCGCCGCCTCTAAATCTGGTGGTGATTCTTCCTTGAGCGTTTCTGCCGCCTGTGGATTTTAAAGAAATTGTAAGAGACTTTTCAGGTGTAGTCTTTGTAATTTCTTCAAATGTTGGAACCAACATGGTTCTACGGCCTGGAGTTGTCGGTTTAAATCCTTTTACTGCCATTGTTTCACCTCTTATTACATTCCTTCAAAGAATTCAATAGGTTTTGAATCAGCTGTTAGTTTTACAATTGCTTTTTTGTAACTTGGTGTAAATCCAACTGACATACCTTGTCTCTTTTTCTTTCCTCTTACATTCATTGTGTTAACTTTTTCAACCTTAACTCCGAATATGGTTTCTACGGCTTTTTTAATTTCTGTTTTGTTTGCCGTCTTAGCAACTTCAAATGTGTATTTGTTGTGCTCCATGTGTTCCATAGCTTTTTCAGTTATGATAGGTCTTCTTATAATATCGTAAATTGACATTAGCTAAACACCTCCTGTACTACGTTTAAGGCATCTTTTGAAAGAACTAAAGAGTTGTATTTAAGTAAGTCGTAAACATTGATGTTTTGTGCCATTGAAGTATGCACTCCTTCGATGTTTCTTGCACTTCTTACTACGTTTTCGTCTTTGCCGTCTATTACAATTAGTGCTTTTTTGTCAGCCTTAACAGCTTTCAAAAATTCATTAAATGCCTTTGTCTTAGGTTCGTTCATCTTTATTTCGTCTACTACAATTATTTCATTGTCTCTAAGCTTTGATGTTAAAACACTCTTTAAAGCAAGTCTTCTAACTTTCTTAGGTGTTGTGTATGAGTAGTCTCTCGGCTTCGGTGCGAATACTACTCCGCCACCTTTAAATTGTGGAGATCTTATACTACCTTGTCTTGCTCTACCTGTTCCCTTTTGTCTCCAAGGCTTTCTTCCCCCGCCTCTTACTTCGGCACGAGTTTTTGCGCTCTTGGTTCCTTGTCTCTTGTTTGCAAGAATATTCTTTACAACAAGGTAAACAGCGTGTTCATTAACTTCTATATCAAATATTTCTTCTTTTAAATCAATATCGCCAACAGGTTCTCCCTGCATATTTACCATTTGAATCTTAGGCATGTTTGAACCTCCTTCCTTTACTTGCCGCTTTTAACAGCGTCTCTAACGATAACAAGACCTTTTTTCGGTCCCGGCACCGCACCTTTAACAAGAAGTAAATTCTTATCTTCAAAAACTTTTACTACTTGAAGATTTTGAACAGTTACTCTTTCATGGCCCATCTTTCCTGCCATTCTGTGTCCCTTCCAAACTCTTCCGGGATATGATGCGGCTCCCATACCGCCGGGCATTCTGTGGAACTTGGAACCGTGAGATTCTCTACCTCTTCCGAATCCGTGTCTTGTGATAACACCTTGTGTTCCCTTACCCTTTGATGTACCGATAACATCTACTTTTTGACCTTCTTCAAATACGGAAACTTTTATTTCGTCTCCAACATTTAGGCCTTCAGTGTTTTCTACTGAAAATTCTCTAAGGTATTTCTTGTATTCAATACCTGCTTTGTCAAAGTGTCCCTTTACAGGTTTGTTCACTCTTTTTTCTTTAACATTGCCTGAAGCAACTTGCACGGCGTTGTATCCGTCCGTGTCTACAGTTTTTATCTGAACGATTACGTTTGGTTCAGCTTCAATAACTGTTACAGGGGTTACAGTTCCCTGCTCATCGAAAACTTGTGTCATGCCGACTTTTTTTCCGATTATTCCTTTCATTTTTACACCTCCAAAATTATAGCGGATTGCAAGCAATCATATAAAAGAACAATTATAACTTGATTTCTATGTCCACACCTGCAGGAAGGTTGAGCTTCATAAGTGCGTCAACGGTCTTTTGGTTAGGACCTATAATGTCAATAAGTCTCTTGTGAGTCCTTTGTTCAAATTGTTCTCTCGAGTCCTTGTACTTGTGAACTGCTCTTATAATTGTAATAACTTCCTTTTCGGTGGGAAGGGGTACAGGTCCTGAAACTTGAGCGCCTGTAGCTTTAGCAGCTTCTACAATTTTCTTTGCTGAGTTGTCAAGTAACTCGTGGTCATAAGCTTTCAGTCTAATTCTAATTTTTTGTTTTGCGTTATTCGCCATATTAATCCTCCTATCGCATATGTTTTTACGAGAGGGTTATCGATACACTCATCCGGGTGTATCTTATGCTTTATAAAAAAAGCGGAAGATAACCGGTCGCCGGATAATCCGACTTCTCAGCGGTAATTCCCCTTGGAGTTCCTTCCATAAACTCCAAGCAACCTATCGCCTCATCGCAACATTTATTACAAACGCTTGAACATTATATATGACTTTTCGTGAAATTACAAGGCTTTTACAGAAGTTTTTTCAATTTTTTTCAAATTATTTCTTCTTTGGAAAAAACCTTATAAATTATTCATCAATTTGATACTAATTAGATTATTATAATCAACTTTATGTTATAATAAAGCTAATTAAGGAGGGTAAATGATGAATATTTTAGTTTGCATCAAGCAAGTTCCCGACGTTTCAAAAGTAGAAATTGACAGGGAAACTAATAATTTAAAAAGAGAAGGTGTCCCAAGTATTATTAATCCTTGCGATTTAAACGCTCTTACGGCGGCTCTTAAAGTTAAGAAGCAATCAAAGGGAAAAATTACCGTTATATCCATGGGACCTCCTCAAGCATCTGAAGCTATTAGAGAAGCAATTGCCATGGGAGCCGACGAAGGTTATGTAATTTGTGACGGAGCTTTTAGAGGATCCGACACTTTGGCTACAAGTTATGTCTTGTCCCAAGGGGCAAAAAAATTAGGACCGTTCGATTTGGTCTTTGCAGGCACTACTACTCTTGACGGAGATACAGGTCAAGTAGGACCTGAAATTGCTGAAATTTTAGGTTTTGCTCAAGCTACCTATGTTGAAGACTTGGAATTTATTTCCGATGATAAAATAAAAGTTGTAAGAAATCTTGAAAATAAAATTGAGACAGGCGAACTTAAAGTTCCCGCTTTAATTTCTATACTTAGAGACTCAAACGAAGTTAAAAAAGCTACAAAAGAAGAAATCGAAGCGCTTAAAGATTTGGAGATCAAAACTTTAACAGCAAAAGATTTGGAAGCGGAAGAAGACAGAATTGGCCAAAAAGGTTCCGCCACAGTTGTTGCGGAAGTTTATCCTCCGAAAGAAATTAAAAAAGGTCAATCAATTGAAGGCTCTGTTGATGAACAAGTTGAAGGTATCATCAAAGTCCTTAAAGATTATGGATTTGTTAAATAGGAGGAATTATGTCTAAGAATTTATGGGTAGTTGCCCTTCAAGAAAACGGCAAGTTACTTGATGTGAGCTTGGAAATAATTACAAGAGCCGCTCAACTTGCAAAAGAAATGAACGAAGAAGTAGTTGCTTTGATAATCGGCAAAGATAACGAAGCCGCTTCCAAAGAAGCTTTACAATATGGAGCCGACAGAGTTGTGTCTGTTGAAGGAGAAGAATACGAAAGTTACAGAACTCTTCCCTACACTCACGTGTTGGAAACTGTAATTGAAAAACACGAACCTCTTGCAATTTTAATTCCTGCTACTTTTAACGGCAGAGACTTAGGCGGCAGAATTTCCGCAAGAAAATCTTTAGGACTTGTTGCCGACTGTATTGATGTTAAGTCTGTAGAAGGCGAAAAGTTAATTGACTGGGTTAGACCTACATTTGACGGCAAGCTTATCTCTACAATCAGAATTACAACCAATCCTCAAATAGGTACAGTAGGCTCGGGAGTATTTAAAAAGAAAATTGTCGAAAGTCCCAAGGCCGAAATTATAAAAGAAGACATTGGATTTAAAGACGACTCCTATGTAATAGTAGAAGAAAAACAAAAGGAAGCTGCGAAAGCTGAAGACCTTGAAGGCGCATCAAGAATCGTGTCCTTCGGTATGGGTATAGGCGGACCTGAAAACTTTAAGATAGCTGAAGACTTGGCAAAAGAATTAAAAGCTCAGTTGGGCGTTACAAAACCAATTGCAGACAAAGGTTGGGAACCTTATGAAAAGCAAGTAGGCGTTTCAGGCAAGAAAGTTGCTCCTAAGCTTTACATCGCTTTAGGTATTTCAGGAGCGAAACAACACATCCTGGGCATGAAGGACTCGGAACTTATTATTGCAATTAATAAAGATCCCGACGCACCGATATTCCAAACTTCTCACTACCAAGTTGTGGGAGATATATTTGAAATCGTACCTAAGTTAACGGAAAAATTAAAAGAAATGTAAAAAATAACCGGTTTTAGATTAAACTAAAGCCGGTTTTTGTTTTATAAAATTTTATCTAAGAATACAAAGTTTCTCACAAGGACATATCCAAGTGCCGCCGAAGCGATGTTTGCAATAAGTGAATACAAAATTGCAGGCGCCGGTTTCTTCCCTTTCGGCAAGTCTATATTTATTTTCTTCCTATATATAGCCGCCTCTATTGCAAAGACAAAAATTTCCAAAGGAATAAGTGTCAGGAAGTAGGACATAAATCCGTAGAAGTATACCAGCAAACTTATTGTCACATTTAAAATAATTTGAGTAAAGATATTGGTTTCAATTATAAGTTTTGTCTGAGCCTTTGTAGGTCTAAAGATTATTAGTGCCACCACATACTCAATGAGTATGGTAAGTATTACCCTTAGGACAAAGGACGAAAGTTCCCTACTCACATTGGGTGCTTTTGAAATATTTAATTCACTTACGAAGTAACGGACATCGTCTTTCACACCCAAGTCACTGTAATCCATTTTGTAATTTGAATTAAAGGCGTAGCGACTCATGGGATCTGAAATTAAAACCGAATTATTTTCTTCATTATATATGGCGATTTTAAATTCATAGGGTGGATAGTAGGACCAGGAGAAAGTGCCCGGTCCCATTAATTTTTCCAAATATGAAATGAAATAGTAGCCGTCCTTGTCTTTAAGCTCGGTGAATTTTTCATATCCCGGTCTGCAGTCTTCGTCTCTCAGTTCATTGCCTGCACTGTATGGACCTGTGGACTCATCCTTACTTAAGAGAGTTACATAGTAAGTCTTTCCCTCTTCAAGTCCTTTTATCTCAATATTCACAGATGGCTTAGGTCCCGCATCTGCGTAGGCGCTTCCTATAAATATTGTAAAAATTAATAA